>JAFPUX010000320.1 GCA_017413145.1 Kiritimatiellia bacterium
GTCTTCGCCCGCGACGGCCGCGCGCTCGGTCTCGTCGCCGTCGCGGATTCCCTCAAGCCCGACGCCGCGGAGGCGATCCGCGCCCTGCGCGCCATGGACTTAAGAGTCGTGCTCCTCACCGGCGACAACGAGCGCACGGCCCGCGCGGTCGCGGCCGAGGCGGGCATCGACGAAGTCATTGCCGGCGTCCTGCCCGACGGCAAGCACCGCGTGATCGAGAACCTCAAGACGGAAGGCCGCGTGGCGATGGTCGGCGACGGCGTGAACGACGCCCCCGCACTCGCCGCGGCGGACCTCGGGCTCGCCATCGGCGCGGGGACGGACGTCGCGATCGACGCGGCGGACGCCGTGCTGGTCCACGGGCGGCTGGGCGACGTCGCCGCGGCGCTTCGCCTCGGCCGCGCCACGCTCCGCACCGTCCGGGAGAACCTCTTCTGGGCGTTCGCCTACAACGTCCTGCTCGTCCCCGTCGCCGCCGGCGCCCTCGTCCCCCTCTTCGGCTGGTCCCTCACCCCCGGCCTCTGCGCCCTCGTGCACGGCGTCTCCAGCGTCTGCGTCGTGGCGAACGCGCTCAAATTGAAAACCCCCGCTCGCGCGGGCGGCTGAGCCGCCCCGCGCGGCGGGGATTGGGTGGCGCCGCGGCTCGCCGCGGCGCACGGAAGCGCGAAGCCGACCGGAAATCAATGAAAGCGCGTCGCGGCAGGGCAAGGCTCTGCGTTCTCTGCGCTCTCTGCGTGAGAAAAAAAACTCCGCGGACTCCGCGTGAGGCTTGAACTCCGAATCCTCCGCGTGGTAGAATGGATGCGAAAACACGAACCCCTCCGGAGACCCTCCGCCATGCCCACCTACCCGAACACCGGAACCTGTTCCAAGTCCGTCACCTTCGAACTCGACGCCGACAACGTCGTCACGTCGTGCAGCTTCCAGGGCGGCTGCCCCGGCAACACCGCCGGCGTCGCGCGCCTCGCGGTCGGCCGCAAGGCGACCGACGTGATCGCGACCCTGAAGGGCATCCCGTGCCGCAACGGCACGTCCTGCCCCGACCAGTTCGCCCGCGCGCTCGAGGCCGAGCTCGCGAAGCGTTGAGAAACACAGCGTGCCAGACTCCGCACCCATGCAAAACACTTCCGATCCTGCCGCGTGGACGCGCGCCGCGGGCGCGCTTCTCGAAGAGATGCGCCGCCGCGCGCCCCTCGTCCACTGCCTGACGAACCACGTCGTCACCAACTTCACCGCCAACGTCCTCCTCGCCGCGGGCGCCGCGCCCGCGATGATCCACGACCCGGAGGAATCCGCGATCTTCGCGGGCGTCGCCTCGGCGCTCCTCGTCAACGTCGGCACGATCGAACGCGAGCAGGCCGAGGCCATGCGCCGCGCCGTCGCCGCCGCGAACGCCGCCGGGCGTCCGTGGGTGCTCGACCCGGTCGCCGTCGGCGCGCTGCTCCTCTCGTGCGGCATTCCGGCGGAGCAGTACGAAAGCACCGCCTCGCCCCTCACCTGGCTCCTGCTCCCCGCGACCGTCTGCCTGGCCGTGCCTCTGCACGAGCGCTTCCACATCCTCAGGCAGAACGCAGTCGCCCTGCTCGCGGGCATAATCTCCGGCGTCCTCACAAGCCTTGTCAGCGTTTTTGGACTGTCGCTTCTGCTTGGCTTCAACCACAGGCTCTACGTGACCGTGCTTCCCAAGTCGATAACGACCGCCATAGGCATGGGCGTCTCCGAAGAGCTCGGAGGCTACGTGACCATAAC
>JAFPUX010000321.1 GCA_017413145.1 Kiritimatiellia bacterium
CCCGTGAGCGTGACCGTCGCCGCGGTATTGGTCGCCGACTTGTCCCAGAACCACGCGTGGGTGAGGAGGAAGCCGTAGGCGTTGGCTTCATTGTTAAAGCCCTCGTTGCCCATGCCGCTCCAGAGCACGTCGGCCGGCGCGGGCGAGACGGTGAAGCTCGCGTCCGAGACCCAAAGCGTGCGCTCGAACCGGACGCCGTTCACGACCGCGAGGTTCGGCGCCTCGGCGTAGAGCAGGTCGCCCTCCGTGCGGATCGTGTCGCCGCTCATGCTCATCGGCTCGACGATCCAGGCGGACGTCGCCGGAGCGGTCGAGTCGACCGTGAAGGAGACGGACTTCGAGGCCACGCCGCCCGCGTCGGTCGCGACCGTCACCTCGACGGTATGAGCCCCGTCGGCGAGGTTCGTGACGTTGAACCAGGCCGACCAGCCGGTCTGGTTCCAGAGCTTCTCCACGGGATCGCCGCCGTCGAGGGCGTAGGCGACCGCGTAGGACGTCGCGGCGACGCCCTCGTCGTCCGTGCCCATCTCGACGTCCCCGAGGACGATGACCGCCGTCGGGCCGCTCAGCGCGGCCGACAGGGTGCCGATCGACGGATCGACGACCGGAATGAAATCCACGCCGAGGTCGCGGACCTGGACCGCGTTGACCGGGCGATCGCTCGTCGGATTGGAGACATTGGAGAAGGCGATCTCGACGTCCTGCGTCGCGGCCAGGGCCGTGAAGACGCCGGTGAGCAGCGCGCCGTATCCGTTGATGTGCTCCGGCTCGCATCCGCCGGCGGAGACGAGCATCCCGCTGCCGGTTTTGTGGGAAAGGATCTGGACCAGGTATTTGTGCCCTGGCGTCAGGTCCTTCAGCTTCAGCGTCATCGTCGGCGTATTCGTCCAGCACCAGGCATTGCCCAGCATCAAGCCAAAGGCGGTGTTCGAAACATCCTCGTTCCCGAGGTTTCCGTTGTGGTGGGCGTAGTTTGGTTCGAAGGCGATGCTGTCCGAAACGACGATGGGGTTCGCCTTCGCGAAGACGATGCCGTTGATGACGTCCTGCTGCAGCGCATAGGCGTAGGCGAGGTTCCCCTCCGTGCTGAACGCGGCCCCGGCGTCGTCCATCGCCTGCGCGGTCCAGCCGGCGTCGCCGCCGCCGCCCGCCGTATCGATCGTGAAGGAGACGGTCTTGGAGGCGGTCTTGCCCTTGTCGGTCGTAATCGTGACCGCGCACGCGTAGGCGCCGTCGGCGAGGTCCGCGATCTGGAACGAGGCCGTGGCCGCGGTCTGGTTCGCGAGCGCCGCCACCGCGGTCCCGCCGTTCAGCGCGTAGGAGACCGCGTAGGACGACGCGGCCGCACCCTCGTCGTCCGTGCCCAGCACGATGCCGGAAAGGGAGACCGTCGCGTTCGAGCCGCTGACGGCGGCGGAAACCGCGCCGATCGACGGCGCGACGACCGGCGGCGGAGTCGTGCCGATCGTGAAGGACACCGGCTTCTCCGCCGAAGTCTTGTTCTTGTCGGTCGTGATCGACACGAGGCACGTGTAGTCGCCGTCGGCGAGGTTCCCGATGTCGAACGACGCCGTGGCGCCGGACTGGTCCTGGAGCGCCGTCACCGCGGCGCCGCCGTTGAGCGAATAGGAGACGGCGTAGGACGTCGCGTTCGTCCCCTCGTCGTCGGTGCCCATCACGACGCCGGAGAGCGAGATCGTCGCGGTCGAGCCGTTCACCTCGGCGGCCGCGGATCCGATCGACGGCGCAACGACCGTCGCCCCGCCGCCCTCGCCGAGGTCGCGGACCTGGATGGCGTTGAGGACGCGCCATCCGGCGGGACCGGAATACTTGACCGCTATGTCCTCCGTCTCGCCCGTCGCATCGAAGACACAGACAAGCGAGGCGCCGTACTTGTTGATGTCGCGCATGGCCATCGGCGTAAGATCTCCGGCGCTGATCAGCGTATCGCTCCACTTGTTGTGAGCGAGGAGTTGGACGAGGTAGCGATTTCCGGCCGTCAACCCCTTGAGCGTGATCGCCAGCGTGCTTGTCGTGTTGGCCCACTCCCACGAGTTCTTCAGCATCGTGCCGAAATCTCCGGTCACGCTCTCGCTGCCCGAGTTGCCGTCCGTTTGGGCCAAATCCGGCGAAACCGCCGTATCGGCCGTGTTGAGGTCGGCGTCCGCGGCGAAGGCGATTCCGTTGACCGTCACCGACGAGACGGCGTAGGCGTAGAGGAGTGTTCCATCCGTACGGAAAACGGTCCCTTCCGCATCCGCTGCCTCGCCGGTCCAGCCCTCCTCGGCGGAACCGCCGCCACCGCCGCCCGACGTGCTGATCGCGAACGAGACGGACTTCGTGGCCGACTTGTTCTTGTCGGTCGTGATCGTGACCTCGCAGGTGTAGGAACCGTCGGCAAGGTCTTCGATGTCGAATGACGCCGTCGAGCCGGTCTGGTTCGCGAGCGCCGCGACGGCGGCTCCGCCGTTCAGCGCGTAGGAGACCGCGTAGGACGTCGCGGCCACGCCCTCGTCGTCCGTGCCGAGCACGATGCCGGAAAGGGAGACCGTCGCGTTCGAGCCGCTCGTCTCCGCGACGACCGAGCCGATCGACGGCTCGACGACATCCGGCGGCGGCGTGCCGATCGTGAAGGAGACGGACTTCGAAGCCGTCTTGTTCTTGTCGGTCGTGATCGTGACCTCGCAGGTATAGGAGCCGTCGGCGAGGTTCGCGATGTCGAACGACGCCGTGGCGCCGGACTGGTTCGCGAGCGCCGCGACGGCGGCCCCGCCGTTCAGCACGTAGGAGACGGCGTAGGACGTCGCGTTCGTGCCCAGATTGTCCGTGCCCATCACGACGCCGGAAAGAGCGATCGTCGCCGTCGTGCCGTTCGTCGTGGCGACGACCGACTCGATTGACGGCGCGACGACCGTCGCGCCGCCGCCATCGCCGAGATAGCGGACCTGGATGGCATTGAGGGGACGATCGCCACCTCTTTCAGTATATGTTACGGTAATGTCCTGCGTCGCTGCCGAGGCGGTGAACAATCCGACGATGGAGGCGCCGTATTTGTAGTGTTCCTCGTCAGCCCCGTGGAGGTGGGCCTGCGCCGAGCCGTTGACCGAGACCAGCATGTTGTCGGACTGCCTGTGCATAACAAGCTGAACCAAATAGTTTTTGCCAGGCGTGAGTCCCGCGAGCGTAAGCGTATAAGAGAGCTCGGTGCCGTCCCCAGTCCAGTTCCAGCCGTTCTGGAGCATGGTTCCGAAGTCGCCAGGAGCATCGTCAGTACCCCAAGAACCTCCACCCATGGCTGGCTGGGGCGATGCAGAAACCATGCCCGCAGCGCCAAGAGGAGCGTCACGCACAAAGGAAACGCCGCCCACCGTTCCGTTCTGTGCCGCATATGCGTAGAGAAGGTCTCCGTCTGTGCGGATGGTGCTGCCGTCAGCGGACATCGGGCCGACAGTCCAACCCACCGTAATTGGCGGCGGCTCGCCGATCCGGAAGGAAACGGTCGTCTCCGCGGTCTTGTTCTTGTCGGTCGTGACCGTGACGACGCACGTGTAACGGCCGTCCGCGAGGTCCTCGATGTCGAACGACGCCGTCGCGCCACTCTGGTTCGAGAGCGCCGTCACGGCGGATCCGCCGTTCATCGCGTAGGAGACGGAGTAGGAGGACGCCGCCGCGCCCGCGTCGTCCGTGCCCATCGTGATCTCGGAGAGCGCAATCGTAGCCGTCGTCCCGTTTGTCGTCACGGACGAGGAACCGATGAAAGGCTCAACGACTTCCGGCGGCGGCGGTCCGATGCGGAAGGAGACCGACTTCGACGCCGAGGTCTTGTTCGCGTCCGACGTGATCGTCACCGCGCAGGTGTATTCGCCGTCCGCGAGGTTCGGGAGGACGAACGAGGCCGTCGCGGCGGTCTGGCCCGAGAGAGAGGCCACCGCGGCCGCACCGTTCAGCGAGTAGGAGACGGAATAGGAAGTGGCGCTCTCACCGGCATCGTCCGTCCCCAGCGCGATGCCCGAGAGAAAAACCGTCGCCGCCGTTCCGTTTGTCGTGGCGGAGACCGAGCCGATCGACGGCTGGACGACGACCGCCGCGCCGCTTTCGCCGAGGTCGCGGACCTGGATGCCGTTGATGCCGTAGTTGCCGTCGGACGTGATGGTGAACGTCTTGGTGGCCGCAGTCGCCGTGAAGGTTCCCGTCAGCGTGCCGCCGCAAGCCCAGCCGTCGCCGTAGACCTTGATGAAGTTCGGATCCCAGTACGACTCCTTGATCCAGACATGGGCCTTGCTGTCGTTGTTGTAGTTGCGGTAGCCGAAGATCTGGACGAGGTAGCTGCGGCCGGGCGTGAGGTTCTTGAGCGTCACCGGCTTGTCGCCCTGGTTCGCCCACCAGCAGTGGTTCAGGAGGTCATGGTAAGCGCCTGTGGTGCTGCTTGGAGCCGACGCGCCCGAGGTCGAGCCGTACGGCCAGGAGATGTTCGCGTCGTCGATGCTGCCGTTGGCCTTCGTGAACGAAACGCCGTTCACCGTACAGGCATCGGGCGCATACGCATACTCGAGCGTGCCGTTCGTCCGGACCGAGCTGTCGTCCGTGGGCAGGGGGCTGGCGAACCACGGCTCGGTCATCGTGAAGTCGAGCACGGTGACGAGCTCCTTGTCGTCCGCCGTCGTGACGGTCACGCGGCAGGTGTGCTGGCCGAGGGAGACGTTGGGGATCACGAACGAATTGCGCGTGAGGGACTGATTGGAAAGCGCCCGCGTCTTCGCGCCGCCGTCGAGCTCGTAGTCGATCGAATAGGTCGCGACGGGATTCGCGTTCGCGTCCGTTCCGAGGAAGATGCCGTGGACCGTGATGGTCGCCGAGCCCGCGCCGTCCGCGTTGGGAGCGGCCTTGGCGTAGCCGATGGAGGGCTCCGCCACGTGCGACACGCCGACGTCGCCCGAGAGGTACTTGTGCATCGCGTTCGTGATGGCGGGTTTCCAGAAATCCGAATAGGTGAAGAACTCGGGATGGAGGCAGAGGCCCACGGCGTCGTATCCGCCGTGGCCGCCCTCGCGGTAGCAGACCTTGTTGGGCGTCGAGTCCTGGTTGAGGTACTTGCCCCTGAGGTCAATCCAGAAAATGCGCTTGTTGTCGACGAACTGGAGGATGTAGTCGTTGACCGCCTCGCTCATGGCCGTCACTTCGGCCGCCTCGAAGTACCTGCTGTCGAAGCTGTAGGGAAGGATCGGCATCAGGAGAATCTTCGCGTCCGGCTGCCGCGTCGCCATCTCCTTGAGCATGAGCCGGATCGACTCGGCGACGTCCTCGGGGCGGTCGGCGTGTTCGTTGTGGTCGATGCACTTCTGGTGCCCGTTGTTGATGCCGATCATGAGCGTCAAGTACTTCGTGGTGTACCCGTCGAGCGCGCCGTTCCGGAGACGCCACAGGATGTTCTGGACGCGGTCGCTGCCGATGCCCATGTTGAACGTCTTCGTGTCGGTGGGATTGTTGTCGAGGCTCAGGTTCGGATTGCTGTTCCAGAAGTCGGTGATCGAGTCGCCGAACAGGACGATGTCGAACTCCTGCCCCTGGCTTTTGCTGATGTCCTCGTTGAAGTGGTTGACGTGGTAGTCGTCCGTGCGCTGCTTCGGCGTGCACGGCACCGAGTTCGTGTCCGAACCGGGGACCTGCGTGTCGATCGAAGCGGCAGACGCGGCCGTCGAGGCAATCGCAAGAATCGCCGCCGACAGGAAGGGGAGGAGCTTGAGTTTCATGGTGAACCTCGTGTTTGGATGAGCTGTTGTTTTCCTTGCGTGGTGCCGGTCCGGGCTCCGAGATGGCGGAGGTGCCGTTCGACAAGGCGGAATTCTAGACAGTCCCTGATTTCGGAGACAGGGATGTGAAAAGCGGAAACGGGTAAATTCGAGGCAATGCGACAAAGACACGCCCCGTACGCCCCACGCCGCGTCCCGCGCGGGAATCAACGGACCAAGGTCGCGCGGTAGAAGCGGTGGTCCGCCGTGGCGGGCTCCCACTCGCCGGAGAGGTCGTCCGCGCCCCACACCGACACGCGGCCGTTGAGGCCGGTGGCGTCGATGGACGGCACCGTCCCGGGCGTGAACTCCGTGAAGCGGAACGCGGCCTTCTTCGCGTCCAGGTCGCCGACGGCGCAGTCGAGCAGGTAGGCCGTCGTGAGATCGGTGTCCGGGTTGCCCGATTCGTCGAAGGCCATCGCGTTCACGTCCGCGCCGGCGTAGCGCACGCCGTTCGCGCTCGCCCATTTCGAGAGCTTGCGCAGCTCCGCCGTCGTGGTGGCGGACTCCGCGAAGCCGCCCGCGACGAGGCCGAGGTCGACCGGGCGGATCGCGTCCGTGATCTGCGTGTCGGGATCGGCGGGCCAGTCGAGGAACGGCGGGACGCCCGGCGCCCCCTCGCCGAGCCCCGTCAGCTTCAGCGCGCAGAGGCGGGGGACCGTCACGGCGGTGATCGTGAATCCGGCAATCGTCCGTGATATCGTGGCGCCGCCGTCCGAAACAAGGTAGACGGCGCGCGAACCGTCGCCCAGGACCGGGCCGAGCGCGATGCCTTCGTAGACGATGATGTGCTGGAAGTCCGAACCGTGGAAGTCCAGCAAGGGGGACCCTTTCGCAACCGCGTCGTACTCGGCGCCCGCCAAACCGGCAAAGGAGGACACGTCGGTTGCCGCGTCCCAATCGTCCATGGTGATCCGGTAGACGCGGCAACGCCCCCAGGTCGAGATGCTGACTTCGCGCTCGAGGAGCAGCAGCGAACCGTCCGGCAGCGCGCAGAGCCCGGAAAGGCCGCTCTCGGCCGAGTTCGGCGTCGTTCCGCCAAACGGGTCGCAGGCGTAGGCCCGCTCGCCGGCGGACACCCAGTCGTCTTGCGGCGTCGCGCGCGTGAAGCGCGTGAGGCGCACGACCGTGCTCACGCCCGCGTTGCCGCTCGAGGAATCGCCGTCGCACGTGAGCGCCTGCTCGTTGGCCGTCCACATCGTGAGCCCGTCCGGGGAGATGGCCAGCGCCTCGAGCGAAAGGTTTCCTCGGTGGTAGTCGCGCTGGATGGCGGGCACCGGCGCGGTGCGGCCCGTGGCGACGCCGTCGAGACCGTACTCGGCGATCGTCGGGCCGGCTTCGTCGCTCACCCACAGCGCGCCGGTCTGCGGATCGCGGGCAAGCCCCTCCGCGTCGCCGAGCGATCCGGGCGTGAACTCCGCTCCGAGGGACTGCTCGACGATGGCCCCCGTGGCGGGATCGATCGCGAGCGAGACCGGATAGACCTTCGACTTGCTGTCGCCGGCGTGGTCGCGCAGCACGTAGAAGAGCCCCGCGCGCCCGGACCAGGCGATGCCGCCGCAGCCGTCCTTCTCGAAGGAATACTCCGCAATTTTCGAGAGCGCCAGCGGGTCCGCCGCCGCGTCCGCGGCGAGCGCCGCCGCCAGGATCCATGCAAGCCGTTTCACGTTTCTGCCTCCGGTCGTGGCCGGAAAACTACCACAACGATACCGGAAACGCAACCCGTCCGGTGCGGACTTGCGGAGCCTACTGCACGCCAAAGCGGTAGAAGCAGCTACTCTCCTCGCCCGCCTCGATCGGAATCACGATCCGGAGGACGCCGTTGGAGGTCGCGGTGAACGTGCGGGGATCGACGGACGCGGCGGCGAGGCCGTCCAGCGTCGGCGACTTCTTGAAGACGTAGGTGCACCCCGCCACGGCGTTGGCGATGACGATCGAGACCGAGTCCTCCCCGACGGCGAACGGCGCCTCCCCGCCGTCGCCGCCGCCGATGACCGGGGCCGGCGGACCGGCCGCGCCGAGGTCGCGCACCTGCACGGCGCTGACGTAGCGCCGGGCGCCCGATCCGCCCATCTTGAAGACGACGACATGCGACGTCCCTTCCGCCGTGAACGACCCGTAGACCGTCGCGCCGGACGAGCCGTTCCCGTTCTGGATGCTGACCGGCGTCAGGTCGCCGACCGTGATGTAGGCGTTGCCGTACGAGTTGCGGGCCAGAATCTGCACGAGATACTTGTGCCCCGCGGTCAATCCCCGCAACGTCAACCGGATCTCGGCCATGCTCGTCTCCACGCCGAAGTCCCACGCCTCGCCGAGGAGCGAACTGCTCCCGGCGTTCACGCCCGCGGCGACGAATGCCGGATCGAAGGAGATGTTCGCCGAGGAGAGATCGGCGCCGGACTGGAAGGTCACGTCGCCCAGGGTCCGGGCCGTCGAGGCCCCGCGATAGGCGTAGAGCGGCGTGCCGTCCGTCCGGAGCATGGTTGCGTCCGAGGCGCTCAGCGTTTCGACGGTCCAGCCGGTCGGCGGAGGCGGCGGAGGCGGCGCCGCGCCGATCGTGAAGGAGACGGTCTTCGACGCCGTCTTGCCCTTGTCGGTCGCGATCGTGACCGCGCACGTGTAGTCGCCGTCGGCGAGATCCGCGATGGAGAACGACGCCGTCGCTGCGCTCTGGTTCTGCAGCGCCGTGACGGGGGTCCCGCCGTTCAGCGCGTAGGAGACGGAATAGGAAGTGGCGTCAGTCCCGGCATCGTCCGTCCCCATCACGATGCCGGAGAGAAAAAGCGACGCGGTGCTCCCGCTCGGAGTCGCGGTCACGCTGCCGATCGACGGCTCGACGACCGTCGCCCCGCCTCCGCCGCCACCGCCTCCCGCGCCGTCGAGCTCGCGGACTTGGACGGCGTTGAACGGCATCTTGCCGCTACCGCCCTGATAGGTGATGGTCACGTCCTTCGTCGCGCCGACGGCCGTGAAGACGCCCGTGACGAGCGCGCCGTACTTCCCGCTCGCCTCGTTGTCGCCGTGGATGTGCACGGGGTCGCACCCGTTCGCGGAGACGGTCGTCGTGTTGTTCCAGTAGTTGTGCGCCAGGAACTGGACGAGGTAGATCTTCCCGCCTTCGAGATTCGAGAGCGTCAGCGTGACCGTGTGCGTGCCCGATCCGTCGCCGTCCCAGTACCAGCCGTTGCCGAGGGAGAGGCCGAGGTTGCCGCCGACGCTTTCGTTCATGAAGTCGCCGGTGAAGCCGTCGATGTTGGGCGTGAAGGAGATCTTCGGAGGATTCTCCGAGGACTGGAGGTTCACGGACCGCTCGAACGGGATTCCGTTGATGGTCCCGCCGTTGCAGACATAGCCGTAGACGAACGTGCCCTCCGTGCTGAATGCGGTGCCGCCCGCGTCCATGTATCCGGAGGTCCAGACATCGGAGACGGCGCTCGTGTTGACGTAGAAGACGACGGACTTCGTCTTCGCTCGCCCCTTGTCCGTCGTCATCGTCACCTCGCACGCGTGGTTGCCGTCCGCGAGGCCCTCGAGCGTGAACGAGCAGTCCGCGGTCTGGTCGGAGAGCGCCGTCACGGCCGCCGCGCCGTCGAGCTTGTAGGCGACGGAATACTTCGTCGCGGAAACGGAGTTGGCGTCCGTGCCGAGGACGACGCCCGTGAGCGAGATCGTCGCGTTCGATCCGCTCGGCGCCGCGGCGAGCTCCGCGATGCGGGGATACTTCGGCCGGTTGTTCGTCGCGCGGTTCTGCGCGAACATCCAGACGAAGCGGTGGTTCGGCGCGCCCGCCGTGACGTCGTCCTCCGTGGCGTAGCACGTCGTCCAGGCGTCGTGGCTGTTGTTCTCGAGCTTCTCGAAGATCACGTCCGATCCGAGCGCCCGGAGCGCCGTGACGATGCCCTCGGTCTGCTCGACGGGAATGGTCGGATCGCCGCGGTTGTGCACGGCCAGGACCGGGACGTGCGCGATGTCGGCCGCGCAGGCGGGATCGCCGCCGCCGCAGCACGGCATCGCCGCGGCGAAGAAGTCGGGCCGGCGGCAGATCGCGTCCCAGGTCCCGTGCCCGCCCATCGAGAGGCCGGTGACGTAGATGCGGTCGGCGTCGACGTCCGCCATCGCGGCGTAGGCGTCGAGAAGGTCGAACACCGCCTGGAGCGCCGCGGACGGCTTGTCCTGGAACGTGCAGGTGGTCGAGTTCATGGAGAACTCCGCCCACTTGACGTCGTTCGGGCACTGGGGGACGAGAAGCTTGTAGCCGCTTGGGCCGCCCGCGCCGTCGAGGTAGCGCTGGATGTTCGACATCTCGTTGATCGTGAACGAATTGTCGACGCCGCACTGGCCGTATCCGTGGAGGAAGACGACGACCGGGACCTTCCCGCCGTTCGGGTCGGCCTTCGCCGCGACGCGGTAGGGAAGCTGCAGCTTGTTGGACGCGACGAAGGTCTTCTTGACGAATTCGCCGGTCAGGTCGTCTCCGCCGCCGCCGCCACCGCCGTCCCCGAGCTCGCGAAGCTGGATGGCCTTGACGAGGCATTTGCTGCCGGAGGTGGCGAACGTGACGGTCACGGTCTCCTCCGAGCCCGATGCCTCGAACACGCGCGAAATGACGGCGCCGCACTTGTAGTCGTTCTGCTTGGTGGCCTCGAACGGAACGAGATCGCCGGCGGAGAGCGTCGTCGAGGAATTGTTCCAGTGGTTGGCGGCGAGAATCTGGACGAGGTACTTCTTCCCGGCCGTGAGCCCCTTGAGGGTGAAGGCGAGGTCCAGCGAGGAGTCGCTCTTCTCCCACACCCAGCCGCCGTTGAACACCGGGTTGTTCTCCGTCCAGCCCGCGCCGGTGTAGGACGAGGGCGAGACCGTCGCCTGGTCCGAGCCCGGGAAGCCCGCGGAGAACGAGATCCCGTTGACGGTGTGCCCGGTGAAGCCGCGCGCGAAGACCTGCGTGCCGTCGCTGCGGAACGCCGAGCCCGTCGCGTCCATCGGCGCGACCTTCCAGCCGACGGCGTCGGCCTGGGAATCGATCTGGAACTTGACGCGCTTCACGGCGGACGTCACGACGCCGTCCGACGAAACCCAGACCGCGCAGGTGTGCCAGCCGTCGGCGAGGTCCGCGAGTTCGAACGAGGCCGCGGAGCCCGTCTCCGCCGCGGGAAGCGCCGTCTCGGCGCCCGCGTCGAGCTTGTAGGAGACCGTGAAGGACGCCGCGGCCGCGCCGCTCGCGTCCGTGCCCTTCGTCACGTTCGAAAGCGCGATCGTCGCGGACGTGCCGCTCACCTGCGCGGCGGCGGAGCCGATCGTCGGAAGCATGACGGACGAAGCGCCGGCCGCCGCCATCGCGTTCGCGATCGCGGGCGCGAGGATCTCCTCGTAGGCCTTCGTGGTCAGGTGCAGGAACTGGTCGGGATAGTCGCCGTTGCCCTGGAGGTACATCTCGCCCCGGTAGGTCCCGTCGGCGTTCAGGAACTGGCTGCGGACGTCGACGAGGATCACGCGCTGTCCGTCCGCGAAGGTCCGGATGATCTCGTTCGCCGCCTCGTTGTTGGCGTAGTGCGCGGCGCCCTTCGCGCCGTTCTGCGCGTTCGTGTAGCCGTAGGGGATGATCGGCATCAGGAGGACCTTCGACTCGGGATGCTTCGCGAGGACGAGGTCGAGCACGGCCCGGACGCCCGCGGCGATGTCCGCGGGATCCTCGCTCGGATTCTTCCCGATCGTGTTGTTCGTGCCGATCAGCAGGTTGAAGAACTTCGTCGTGTAGCCGTCGATGCAGCCGCTCTCGAGGCGCCACAGCAGGTTCTCCACGAAGTCGCCGGTCCGGCCGAGGTTCAGGACGCTGGCGGCGAGCCCGTTCATGGACGAGGCGCTGTTCCCCTCCATCCACTTCTGCGTGAGGGAGTCGCCGAGGAGGACGAGGTCGAAGCTCCGGCCGTTCTCGCCGATGAGCTTCAGGTCGTCCTCGAACTTCCGCCAGAAGGCGTCCTGCAGATCGGCGTTGACCGCCGTCGGGAACGTCGCGATGCGGTCGATCTCGGGACGCGCCGTCGCCACGAGGTCGGCGGGCATCGCGGAGCCGCCCGTCGCGGCGGCGACGTAGGGCGCGACCGCCTGGGCCCAGACCTCGTAGCCGGCCGCGTTCAGCGTGACGCGGTCGGCATTGAAGAGCGAGGTCTTCAGCGTGTGGTGGTCCGACTCGAGGAAGAGGTCCGACAGGTCCACCCAGGCGCAACCCTTCTTCTGGGCGTACGCGCGGACGTCGATGTTCAGCCGGTCGTTGCGCGGACGCACGGGATCGGACTCGTCGAGCCCGCGGGGAAGCACCGCCTGCACGACGACCTTGGACGCGCCGACGCTTGCGACGAGGTCGTCGATGATCTCGCGCACGCCCAGGTAGGTCTTCCCCTCGGGCTCCTCCTTCTCGGTGTAGATCGCGGCGTTGTTGCCGCCGACCATCAGGAAGACGACCTTGGGGCTGCCGAGCTCGCCGTTCCGGATGCGCCAGAGGACGTTCTCCGTGCAGTCGCCGGCGAAGCCGAGGTTGAACATCGTCCTGTCTCCGGCGAAGTAGGTCGCGAGCGCGCCCGCGCCCGTCGTCTCCCAGTCCTGCACGAGCTCGTCGCCGAGGAAGACGACGTCCTTCTTCACGGAACTGTCGCCGACCGCCGCGACCTTCTCGGCGTGGCGCGCCGTCCACCAGCCGTCGAGGCGCGAGGCGGGCGTGTTCGAGCGGATCGCCGTGGCGGCGTTCGCCGCGAGGGCGAACGCGGCGAGTGCGAAAAGCAAGGGAAAACGTTTCATGTTGGATCCTCCGGTCGCCGTCCGGTTCCGCTCCGATCGGCAGGAAGCCGGACAACGGCGCCAATTGTAGAAGAAGCCGGCCCGGTTCAGGTAGGTTTATATTCGGCGAAAATGGGTAAAATCTTACATCTTCCGCCGTCCACCGCCCCCCGCCACGCGGCCCCCTTGCGGGGGACGCGGGCGGATGCTAGAATCCGCGCCCATGAGCACGATGAAACCGTTCGATCCCGCCGTCGCGGAGCGCCAGCCGGTCTGGCCCGCCGGCGCGATGCCCGACCGCCAGCCCCACCAGTTCGCCGCGATGACCGACGAGGCCGAAGCGCCCGGCTTCGACCCGGACGCCCACCGGGAGCCCTTCCTCGACTGGTATCCGCCGCCCGCCAGCCCCAACGGACGCTGCGCGATCCTCATCTCCGGCGGCGCCTACGAGAACTGCTGCGACGTGGGCCTGATCAAGGAGTGGCGCGAGCGCTTCGACGCGCTCGGCTTCGCGTGCGTGAACTTCGTCTACCGCACCCCTCGGGCGCGCGGCATGGCGATGTACAAGACCGCCTGGGAGGACGCCCGCCGCGCCGTCCGCGTCGTGCGCTCGCAGGCCGCCGCGCGCGGGTTCGACCCCGAGCGGATCGTCACGGTCTCGATGTCCGCCGGCTCGCACCTCTCGCTGCTTCTCGCGACGGCGTCGCAGACGAAGGTCTACGAGCCCGTCGACGCGCTCGACGAGATTCCCTGCCACGTGAACGCCGCCGTCGCCTTCGCCCCCGCCGGGATGCTCTCCGACGGCCCGATGTGCCCGAACGAGCGCGACGGCGACGGCCTCGACATCGAGCTCGACCCCGCCTTCGCGTTCGATTCCAAGACGCCGCCGGTCTTCCTCTCGCACGGCGGCGCCGACGCGTACTCGACGTTCAACTCGACGCGCATCTACCGCCGCCTGCGCGCGGCGGGCGTCCCGGCCGAGCTGCACATCCATCCCGACAAGCCGCACGGCATGTTCGGCCTCGAGCGCGGCGTCGAGTTCCTGCGCCAGATCGGCTTCCTCGGCCCGCTCGGGCCCGAGGTGCCGATCCTCGAGCGGTTCGCGTCCGACGACGCGCGCGACGGCGCCGCGGAGGCCGCGCCGATCTGGCCGGAGGGGCGCATGCCCCACCCGCAGGCGGACCAGTGCGAGCCGATCCTCGAGTGGCACCTCCCGAAGACGCGCACGACCGACGCCATCCAGATCGTCTGGAGCGGCGGCGCCTACCTCGGCAACGACCCGGACGGCTTCGAGGTCGCGCCCGCGCGGCGCTACCTCAACGGGAAGGGCATGGCCGTCGTCACGGTCCGCTACCGCACGCCGCGCCCCTCCCCTCCCCTCGCCAAGCACGTCGCGGCGTGGCAGGACGTCCAGCGCGCGGTCCGGCTCGTCCGCGCCGGCGCCGCGGCGCGCGGCCTCGACCCGGACCGCATCGGCGTGATGGGCAGCTCCGCCGGCGGCCACCTGGCGCTGCTGGCCGCGACCGGCTCGCGCCACCGCACCTACCTTCCGGTCGACGGGACCGACGCCCTCCCCTGCACCGTGCAGTGGTGCGTCGCGATCTACCCGGCCTACACGATCGAGGGCACCTACGACAACGGGACGCCCGACGGCTCCAACGACCCGGCGCTGCGCCTCGCCCCGGAGCTGCCGTTCGACCCCGACACGCCGCCGATCCTCTTCGTCCACGGCGACGCGGACGAGCACCCCGCCACGGCGTCCGTCGCGACCTGGGAGCAGCTGCGCCG
>JAFPUX010000043.1 GCA_017413145.1 Kiritimatiellia bacterium
ACTGAACCGCCCGCGAGGAGGACCGCCGCCGTGGACGCCGACCGGCCGAAGACACCCGCCCGCCGGCGGACGCGCGCCGCCGCGCCGGCCCGCGTCGACCGGACGGTCGCGACCGTCCTGCGGATCTTCCCGTTCTCCAACACCTCGCAGATGGTCGTGTGGCTCGCCGAGGACGGCCGCCGCCTCGTCACGTCCGTGAAGGGCGCCGCGCGCCCGAAGTCCGCGTTCCTCGGCCAGTACGACCTCTTCCAGACGTGCGAGCTGCTCTACTACGCCGCGTCGCGCGACGGCGTCCACGTCGCCCGCGAATGCGACGCGGTCCGCCGCCGCGACAACCTGCGCGACAACTGGCGCGCCGAGCACTGCGCCTCGTGGTTCTCCGCGCTGGCCGACGCCGCCGCGTCGTCCGACGCCGCAGCCCCCGCCCTCTTCTCCCTCTTCGGCGAAACGCTCGACGCGCTCGACGCCTGCCCCGGCGCGCCGCCGCCCGCGCTCTTCGCCCGCTTCGAGGCGAAGATCCTCGTCCTCCTCGGCCTGCGCCCCAACTTCGACCCGCCGCCCGGCGCGCCCGCCCCCGGCGGCTCCGTCCGCTTCGACCTCGCCGCCGGCCGCATCGCCGCCCCCGCCGCCCCGCCGGAACCGGACGCACCCCCCATTCATCATTCGTCATTCGTCATTCGTCATTCGACGGGCGCTCCCGCGCCCGTCGTGCGCCTCCCCGGCGCCGCCGTCTCGCTTTTCGCCACGCTCGCGGACTCGCCGTCCGTCGGCCCCGGCTCGACCGTCCTGCGCGAAACGCCGCCCGGCACGCTCCCGCTCCTGCGCTTCCTCGGCCTTTTCCTGCGCTACCATCTCCCGGACGCGCCCGCCGAAGGCCGCGCCCTCGCCGTCGCCGCGCTCGCGAATCCGCAAGTCCGGCCGGGCGTTGACCGCGAGCCGCCGGTTGTGCTAGATTCGCGGACATGAGACGCATCGTTCTCATCGCCCTTCTCGCCGCGGCCGCGCCGTTCCGCGCGGCGGCGGAAACGCCGCCGCCCGCCGAAGCGCCCGACCCGGTCGAGGCGGCGATCCGCGCGCGGCTCGGCGACAACCTCGACGAGATTTCGCTCGTCCCCGGCGCGGCGTTCGCGGCGGAGACCGAAACGTTCCTCGGACAGGTCGCCTCGTTCGCCGAGGACTTCTTCGGCGCCGACAAGGAAGTTTCGCGCGCGGCGCGCCGCCTTCCCGGCGCGCTGCGCCGATCGGGACTTCTCGCGGTCGCGGGCGCCGGGCGCGGCGAATGGGCGCCCGGCGACGGATCGGTCTTCTCGACGTCGTTCTGGCACGAGGGCGGCGCGACGAACCCGACGCTGCCCGGCCTGCTCGCCACCTGGCCCGAACCGGTCCTCGCGGAGGATTCGCCCTACGCGCATTCGCTCGCGGACGAACTGCCGGCCCATTCGCTCCTCGGATGGACCTCGTCGCTCGACCCGCGCGAGCTGTGGCGCGTGGCGCGCGCCCTGGTGCCCGAGGTCGCGCCGGAGTGCGCCGCCGCGGTGGACGCCGCGCTCGACAAGGTGAAAACGGCTTTCGGCTTCGACGCGGACGCGGTCGCCGCGTCGCTGCGCCCGGGCGTGCTCTTCGCGCTCGCCGTCGACACGAACCGCCTCGTCGGGATCGCCGACTTCCCGGGAAAGGCGCCCGCTCCGGGCGCGCTCTTCGGCGTGCGCGCCGCGGATTCGACCGCGTTCGACGCGCTCGCGCGGCTGCTGCCCGCGCTCGGCGTCCGCGTGAAGACCGACGAATACGGCATCGCGCACTGCCTCGACGTCGTCCTCCCGACGAACGCCCCCGCGTGGATCGCGCCGCGGATCGAGTGGCTCCCCGACGAGGGTCTGCTGATCGTCCAGTCGCACCCCGCCATCACGACGGCGGGCGACCACCTCGCCGCCGCGGACAACGACGCGTTCTGGGATTACGCGCGTCCGCTCGGCCGCGAAGGCGACCTGGCGTTCGTCTCGCCCGAGCTGCTCCGCTACTGCGCGCGCCTGCTCGGAACGGAACCGGCCCCGCGCGGAGCGGACCGCGCGCCGGCGCCCCCGCCGAGGAACCTCTGGTTCGTTTCGCGCACGGTCCGCATCCCCGGCGAAGGCGTGCTTCTCCGCACGCGCTCGGCCCTCCCGCCGCCAGGCCCGTACGTGCCGGACGAACGCCTGGTGGTTCCGTTCTGGTTCCTCCTGCGCCCCGTTCCCGCCGCGCCGGCGCCGTAGCGCGTGCGCGCTGGACCTTCGCGCGCGGATGTGGTAGGATTTGCGGCGAACCCCGCGAAGGGGCCTCCCTCTCTTTCCCGAAAGGACCGCACAGCCATGTCGCAACCGATGTACATGATCCGCGTCGAAAAAGGACCCGACGCCGGCCTCGTCGCCGCCGTCCCGCCCGGCGGCGCTTCGCTCGGCCGCTCGTCGCAGAACGACCTCGTCTTCCACGACGAGATGCTCTCGCGGCACCACTGCCGGATCTACTTCGACGGCGGCATCCCGGTCGTGTCGGACCTCGCGACCGTGAACGGCACGATCGTGAACGGCGTTCCGATTTCCGCGGACACGCGGCTCTCGCCCGGCGACACGATCGCCATCGGCGGAACGACGCTGCTGCTCTCCGGACCGGACGGACAATTCGTCGCGCCGAAGCTGGCGCGGATCGTCGTTCCGCCCACGATCCCGGCCGCGACGCCCGTCGCGCCGGCGCCCGCGCCGGCGCCGGCG
>JAFPUX010000322.1 GCA_017413145.1 Kiritimatiellia bacterium
AGAGCAGCGACGTGACGGGGATGAAGATCGTCGCGATCCGGCCGTCCTTGGTGATCTCGTAGGAGGGCTCGCCGAGGACGACGTCCGGCGTGAGCGTCGTCGCCGTGCCGGAGATCCGGTCCCAGCCGGACGCACCCGAGGACGATGCCGACCACTCGAACGTCGTCGAGTCCGTCAGTCCGTCGACGCCGAAGACGAGGTTCGTGTCCGCTGTCGCGGTCAGCGTCCGCGTCTCGTCGCCGAACGTGTAGGTCACGGTCACGGGCGGCGAGGAGCCGACGTAGAGCGGGATCGTGTTCGTGACGGCGTTGCGCTTCGCGTCCACGACCGGCTCGCCGAACATCGGCCGCGCGACCGCGGCGCCGCTCCACGTCCCCTCCTGGATGAGGTAGGTTCGCTGGGAGGCCAGCTTCGACGCGTCCGTCGACCGCCCGAACCACGTGTTGCCGAACGGCGCCGCGTAGTCGGCGTTGGACGTGTAGCGGACCGACTGCGGAATCCAGTTCGCCTCCCCGGACGGGAACGGATCGTCCTCGTCGTAGTAGGTCGCCCGGCCGATGCGCGTCCAGTTCGGATACTTCTCCGCGTTCACGCAGAACGCCCACCGCAGGGTGCTTCCGTTGGAGAAGTTGCCGTATTCCGTGCTGCTGATGTAGTAGGCGTATTGCGTTCCCGTGTTCGGGTCCGTCGGAGGTCCGAGCCTCGGGACGTCGCCCGCGAAGTGGAACACGACCGAGCCCGGCATCGTGCAGAATCCGCACTTGCCGACGTATTCGAGCGTCTCGGGAAGCCAGACCTCCGCAAGGCTCTGGTTCCACGCGAACGCGAAACCCTGGATGGTCCGGATCTGCGTGTTCCGCAGGTCGACGGACGTGTTCTTGCAGTTCTCGAACGCCGCATTGCCGATGTTCGTCACCGTGTTCGGGAGGACGAGCCCGGTGATGCTGTTGCCGACCGACTTGAAGGCGACCGGCGCGACGTTCACGAGCCGCACGGGCGTGTTGGAGGCGGTCGTGTCGGCGAGCACGTCCGAGAGATCGAGCGCGCCGGACCCCGCCACGCGGGCGCTGGCCCCGCTGCCGCCGCAGCCGAGCCAGAAGTCGTCGGACGAGGCGCTGGGCCGGTAGACGCGGAGCTGCCAGTTGCCGTCGGAGATGATGCCGGAATACGGCTGGTTGTTCTGCTTTCCGGCACCTTCGGTGTAGGTCCACTCCGCGTGCGCGGGTAGCGCGAGCGCAAGGAGCGCGAGGAGGGGGAGGCGTCGTTTCATGGAAAACCCTTTCAACGGCAACAAGGATACCATACTCCCCCCCCCCTCCGTCAATAATCTCATAACTCGCACGATTTCATCGTATTGGCTCAATCGCACCGTGGTAAAAATTTGCGGTCGGGCCGCGGCACGAGCGCCGATCGCGAGCGACATTCGACAGCCGACGACCGACGTCCGGATGTCGGTTGTCGGCTGTCGGCTGTCGGCTGCCCCTGCCAATTGAATTCGGCCACCGGCGCGAAGCGGCCCGCGCGGCGAGCCGCGCGGGGTCCTGCGCTTCTCGCGCGACGCCCGCGACTGGGTCCTCGTGTCAACGCAGCCCGGCCTGCTCGAGACGCTTCCTCCGGGAACGGCCTTCGACGGGGCCATCGTCGCCGTGCTCGGGAACGACCGCCGGGGAGGCCGGAAGGCGCTACGCGGGCTCCGAACGGTGGAGCTGCGCCTCGACGCCGGATCCGTCGCGCGGCTCGCCGCCGACCACTTCCTCGCGCGGGGATTTGGGCACTTCGCCTTCGTGGGGCACGAGCGCGACCCGCCCTGGTCGGCCGAGCGCCGGGAGGCCTTCCGCCGCGAACTGGCGAACCGGGGGCTTGACTGCGCCGTCTACCGCCCGCCGTCCCGGGGAGACCTCTCGCTGCGCCACCGCCATCTCGCGGAGTGGCTCGCGGCGCAGCCGCGGCCGCTCGCGGTCCTGGCCGCCTACGACGTCGAGGCGCGGAAGGTTCTCGCCGCCTGCCGGCTCGCGGGGCTCGACGTGCCGGAGGACGTCGCCGTCCTGGGCGTCGACGACGATCCGCTGACGTGCGAGACCACGCTCCCGCCGCTCTCCAGCGTCGCGATGGGCGGCGAGGAGGCGGGATTCGCCGCGGCGGAGGCGCTGGACGCCGCGCTGCGCGGCCGGCCGGGGTCGCCGCGGCGGATCGTCCTCGGGGGCGTCCGCGTCGAGGCGCGCGCCTCGACCGCGCATTTCATCGGGCGCGACCCGCTCGTCGCGAAGGCGCGGTCGGCCGTCGCGGCGCGGATCGGGGAGCGGATTCCCGTCTCGGAGCTGGCCCGGTCCTTGGGCGTTTCGCGCCGTACGCTCGAGCTGCGCTTCCGGGCGGAAACGGGCGTCCCGATCGGCGAGGCGATCCTGAACGAACGCCTCGCCCGCGCGAAGGACCTGCTTCGGACGACGTCGCTTTCGTGCGAGCAGATCGCCGCCGCGTGCGGCGTCTGTGACGCGAACCACTTGGGGCACCTGTTCCGGCGCAGGTTCGGCGCCTCGCCGTCGGCCTTCCGGAAAGGAAGTTAGGGCGGTCTGCGGGGCGGGCCCGCGAAGCGAGCCGGAGGGGGTCGCGGGGAACCCGCGCCGCCGCAAGGCCGGCTCGCACCCCGCCACGGCCGCCGAAGGGGACTACTTCACCAGAATGAGCGTGACGGGCAGGACGTCGGTGAAGATCTCGAGCTCCTGCAGGTCGGTCCGGTCGTTGTCGGCGCGGCCGAACCAGATGCGGACGCCGGTGGCGTCCGAGGCGAGGAGCTTGCCGGTCGCGGGCTCGACGACGACGTGGATGCGCCCGCCGGATTCGTCGTCGCCGTCCGCTTCGAACGTGGCGACGCGGAAGGCGTCCATGTCCTCGTTGGCGGCAAACGCGTCCGAACCGGCGTGGCGGAAAAGGATTTCGTTCACGGCGAGGCCGTCGTGCGCGCCGTCGGACTTCGTCCAGAACTCGATCCGGGTCACGTGCTGGGGATCATCGAAGAGCGCCTCGAAGATCGCGTCGGTGGCGACGGGGCAGACGGCGGCGGAGCTCTCGGAGACGACGCCGTCGGTCAGCGCCGCGAACGCGGCGGCGTCCGGCGCGGCGCCGTTGCGGACGAAGGAAACGGACGCGACGGCGTCGCCGCGCAGCAGGTTCCCGGCCGCGGGACGGTGCATGGTTCCGCTCCACGTTTCGCCGCTCCACGTCGCGAGCGGCGACGCGACGGCGGACCGGAGCGCCTGGATTTCGCCGACGCCGGTGCAGGAGTTGTCCATCGTCAGGAAGGGGATCTTGACCGCGACCGCGTTCGTGAGGAGCGGCCCGCCGGCGCGCGAAACCGAGATGAAATACGACCCGTGCGAGAAATTGTCGCCCAGGCCGAGGCGGACTTCGTCGAAGGAAACGGTCTTCCAGTTCGGGTCGCCCGCCGTGCGGTAGGCGATCGAGGAGAACGAGAAGCCGTCGCGGCCGCCGTCGCTCCAGAAGGTGTAGAAGCCGACGGACTCCACGTCGCGCGGCGACGGAAGCTCGTAGGTGAACTGCGCGCCGGTTTCGATCGCGGCCACGTCCCCGTCCCCTTTCGCGAAGACGAAGCGTCCGTCGACGAGGACGGCGGGGTCCCGGTTCTCGTTGTTGTAGCCGGGATCGCGGGTCGCGGACATGGCGACGGCGCCGTTTGCGGCGACGGCGCCGCTCTCCGCGAGCACGTTGAGGCCGAAGGGAATCATGCTGCCGGTGCGGAACGGCCCCGAGGAGACGAGGACGGCGCCGGGGGCGGCGTAGACCGGCCGGGGGCGGATGTTGGTCAGCACGGTGTCGAGCGCCTCGCTCCAGCCGGCGAAGACGAATCCCTCCTTCGGCGGCACGACGGAGGGGTCGGGCGCCGTGGCGGCGTGGCCGGCCGCGACGGTCTGCACCGCGACGCCGGGCAGCGGATCGCCGTTTTCGTCGCAGAACGTGACGGTGTAGACGCCCGTGAGTTCCCCGAGAATCTCGATCTCGGCCATCCCGACATAGGTGTTCTCCACCGCTCCAAAATCGATCTCGATGGCGGTGGCGCCTCTCGCGAGCGGGCCGCCGGACGGATCGGCAAAAACGCTCTGGAGGGCGATGCCGCTCGTGTTCACGAACGGCATCGCCGACCCTTCGAGCGTCGTCCAGACGCCCACGGCGTCGCGGACGGACACGGAATTGACCGCGATGTCGTTGCGGCCGTTGTCGCTCCACGTCGAGAAGACGCGCACGGCGTCGATCCTCGCCTCCGCGACGAAGTCGAACGTCACCTTGACGCCGTTCCGCATGATGTAGACGTCGATGTCCTCCTTGGACGTGTCGAAGTGGCCCTCGAACACGCCGTTCACCATCAGGTTGGGCGCGGCGGCGGCCTGCTGCTGGGCCCCTTCGAGCGTCATCGACGTCGTGGGGCGGCGCACGAGGTTGGAGGAGGCTGGCGCGAGGTCGGCCGCCTGCACGGAGAGGGGCGTCCGCACCCATGCGCCGTTCCGGGAATACTGGATTTCCGTCCCGTAGACCGGGCGCGGGAACAGGTCCTCGAAGACGGCGGAGATGTCGACGTCCCATCCGACGAAGACGAGAGGCGCCTTTTCCGGGACGAGGGAGGGGTCGGGTTCCGTCGCGGCGGTGCCGGTCGCCACGGTCTGCGGCGGAACGCCGGGCAGCGGGTCGCCGTTCTCGTCGCAGAACGTCACCACGTGCGTCCCGGCGTAGGCGCCGAGGACCTCCATTTCCGCGATACCCGTCCAGTCGTTGTCCATCGTGCCGAAGACGACGCGGACCGCCGTGGCGCCCGCGGCGAGCGGGGCGCCGGAACCGTCCGCGAAGGCGAGGCGCCAGCCGACGGACGTTCCGCCGTCGGCGAACGGAAGCTCCGAACCGGCGAGCGACGTCCAGTTTCCCTCGGCGTCGCACACGTCCACCGAGGCGACGCCCACGTCGACGCGGCCGGCGTCGCGCCAGCACGAATAGACGCGCACCTCGTCCACGCGCGCCGACGCCCCGAACGAGAGCGTGACGGAGGCGCCCGTCCGGATCGGGTAGAGGTGGCCTTCGTCGGAAACCGACGTGTTGGTGTCGAAGATGCCGTTGACGAGCAGTTCCGCCGGACTCTGCCAGGCCTTGTCGGTGTTGGCCGGCGAATTGCCGGAGAGGACGAACGTCGTCCGCGGGGAGCGGGCGAGGTTGCCGTCCGCGAGGGAGACCAGGTCGGCCGCCTGCTGCGAAAGCGCGGTCTTGGTCCACGTGCCGTCGGCCAGCGCGAGCGCGGGGAGGAGAAGGAGGGGGAGAAACCGTTTCATCCGGGCGTGGCTGAGTTGAAGGTTAAAAGGTTGAAAGGGTTGAAGAGGTCGGACGAAGGCGATTATAGCGCATTGGGAGGGTGAAGGGAAGTCCCGAGTTCATTGCGGGCGCACGTCGAGCGGGGACGTCTCCGCAGCCCGGTTGGCCGTGAGGGAGCGGACCGGCGACCCTTCCGCTAGCGGAGGATCATGATGGTCGGGCGGACGCAGCGGTCGTGCTGGACCTTGACGACGCCCGGGCCGGCGAAGTGCAGGTCGTCGACATGGTCCGCGGCGCTCTCCGACGAGCCCCACGTGCCGCGCGCGAAGGTGACGGCCTCGCCGTCCTCCGTCTCGTACAGCGCCTCGTAGACGACGCCCTCGACGCCCTCCGCGACGTAGACGCCGCCGACCGCGTTCCCGCTGCGCTCGAGCGTGATCGTGTGGCGGCGCTCCCGGCCCCACGCGAGCACGGGCTCGTCGACGGCGACGCCGTCGCTGTCCAGGCCCGCGTAGCCGGCGCTCGCGAGCGAAAGAACCGCGCCGCCGCGCACGACGAAGTCGCAGTCCGTCGCGCACCCGTGCATCGGCCAGCCGTTGGTCGGATTTCCGAAGGTGTAGAGGTAGCCGTGCTTCTTGTAGGCGGGGTATCCGAGCCAGAGCTCGCCGCCGTTCACGGCGAGCGTCCCGCGGATGCCGCGCTGGTCGCCCGCCAGTCCGATCGACCCGGCGCCGCCCTTCACGAGGTCCTTCTCCGCGACGAGCGGCACCCAGCACATGCTGTAGTCCTCGCCGCCGCCCGCCGATCCGGACGCCGGCCAGGTCAGCCCCGGCGACGGAACATGCAGGTAGGAGGGATCGCCCTGCAGGACGATCCGGCCGTTGCGCGTCATGTCCGCCGGCTGGCCGAGCCACTTGTTCCGGCGGGTGATCGCCATCGCGCCGCTCGTGATGGTGAGCTTGTGCCCGCCCTTGGACGAGTCCAGATAGAAGTTTCCGCCCGTCGCGTAGTGGGGCGTCTCCTGCGTGCAGTAGACGAGGGAGAAGAGCGTCCGGTCCGCGCCGCCCAGCCCGAACCCGGGCTTGCTGGAGAAGTAGAAGTTGTCGTTCGCGCCGCGCTGCGAGAGGTTCGCCCCGCCGTCGGCGGGGTCGGCGTTGTTGGCGAGCGACTGGATCAGGCGGATGCAGCCGTCCTCTTCGCGGACGCCGGGGAACGTCTGCTCCTGGCCCCAGTCCGTGTCCGTGAGCTCCTGGTTGTTGTCGTTGCAGTGGACGGTCATCCACGGGATTATCGCATAGACCTTGTGGTCGTAGTCCGCCGGGTCGACGCCCGGCGGGCGGCGGACGTATTGCTCCCAGTTGTCGATCCGGAGCGTCCCCTTGATGTCGTTCGTGTTGGCGCCGCGATTGAAGTTGAGGCCGTTCGCCTGCATCGTGCTCCAGCGGTCGAAGAGGGCCAGGTTCTTGAAGCGGACGTGGTGCGTCACGCGGCCCTGCTGCACGCCGTCGGAGTCCTTGTGGTTGTCGCGGCCGTAGGACGGAGGCCCGTAGAGCCCGACGTGACCGCGGATCGTCGCCTTCTCCGCGACGTTCGTCGCGTCGTAGAAGTCCCAGTGCGGCGCGTAGTCTCCGTTCTGCGCGATCCGGTAGTTGCATCCCGAGAGCAGGACCGACGGCGAGAGCCAGGCGTTGGAGACGCCGACGGACCAGTAGTTGGCGAGCGCCGTCTGCGGGTTGAGGTTCGTCGGGCAGTGCGCGGAGAGGATCTCGATCGGCACGGCCGGGATCGTGTTGAAGCGCGTCGTGAAGCGCGCGACGTTGTTCTCGGCGTCGAACGGGCCGAAGCCCTCGACGGACCGGTAGAGTCCCACCTTGACGAACCTGTCGGCGGACTGCTGGCAGCTCATCGCGACGTCGGCCATCTCGAGCGTCCCGTCGCCGAAGACGCCGCTACCGAGGCGGCCGCGGATCTCGAAGTAGTCCGTGTTGCCCCCCGTGTTGCGGGAGCCGCCGAGGACGCGCAGGGTCTGCCCCTCGCCGACATCGAACTTCGAGCGCGCGACGGCGAAGCAGATGTTCGGCTTGCGGGCGTAGGCGGCCGCCGCCGCCGAGTCGCCGCACAGGTCGACCTCCATCAGCGGGCCCGCGAACGAGATCGCGAGGACGTTGCCGCCGTCGTCGCGGTCGTATTCGCCCACGCGCATCTGGTAGGTGCCGGTGGCGGTCGAGGAGGGGAAGGAGACGCTGTAGCGCGGCGTACCGCCGTCCGTGCGCTCGAAGCGCAGCGGCGAGACGGCCCCGTCCGCGTGGTTGAGCGTCCAGTGCTTCGTCATGCCGACGACGAGCTGCCCGAGCGTGACGCCGGAGGCCGGCACCGTGAGGTAGCCGTAGTCGCCGCGATCGACGACCCGGATCATCGCCACGTCGTCCGCGTGGTCCGGGTAGGTTCGGTCGGAGTTCTGCGTAAGCTTCGTCCATGCGGCGGACGCCCAGGCCGGGCTGCCGGACGTCCAGTCGAAGAGGAACACGTCGCCTTCCCCGCCGGGCTGCTCGTAGACGGCGAACCAGTGTTCGCCGCCCTCGACGTCCTTGAGCAGCGTGAACCCGGGATGCCGCATCGAGACCGTCTGCCCGTCGAGCGTCGCGACGCCGTCGCCGAGCACGGCCGCCGCGGTGGCGTCCGCGACCGTCGCGCGGTCGCCGACGCGGAAGACCTGCCCCGCGATCGACGAGGACGTCGACAGCGGGAAGTTGCGCGCGCCGAGGACGAACGAAAACGGGTACCGGCGCGTCCAGGTCCGGCCGCCCAGCGTCGAGACGACGGTGAAGACGCCCTCGTGCGTCCGGCCGGGCGCCCCCGTCCACGGCGTCGAGACGACGCCCGGCTCGGAAAGTCCCGTCCACGTCCGCACCGTCGAGCCGTCGACCGCGAGCGCCACGGAGTAGGTCGCGCCGGGCTCGACGTCGTCCGCCTCGATGGAGAGGACCATCTCGCCGGGCGCGGCGCCGGTCTCGAACCCCGGCTCGCGCATCTCGACCGGCTCCTCGCGGACGACGGCCTCGTCGGTCGCCGAGACGCCCGCGACGCCCCAGTCGTTCACCGCGCGGCCGCGCACGGCGTAGGTCGTTCCGTGGGCGAGGCCGGACGCGTCGATCGTCACGGCGGCCGGGACGCCGTCCGTGACGCTCCCGCCGAACGAGAGCGCGTCCGTGAAGTCGCCGGCCGCGGAGAGGTCGAGCCAGATCGACGCGTCCTTCGCGCCGACGCCGAGCTCCGAGAGCGTCACGGTCCAGGTCGTGTGCGAGAAGCCTTCGTAGAGCTTCTTGACCGAGACGACGGGCGTCCCGGGCGCGAGCGTCGTGAGCGGCCCGAGCACGACCGGGTCCGCCGCGACGCCGGCGCCGTTCGTCCCCGTCACGCGAGCCCAGTAGACCGTGTTCGTCGCGAGCCCGACGACCGGCACCGACGCGCCGCCGGGCGAGGCGAACGAGAGCGTCACGTTCGTGACGATGGTGCCTGTGGCGAACGAGGCGTCCGTCGCGACCTCGAGCGCGGCGCCGACGGACGACGCGCCGGCGCCGAGCGCGGTCGCCGAGACGATGTAGCCGATGTTGGTGTAGGCGACGACGGAGCTCGCGAGCGAGAGGACGGGCTCCGCGCCCGCGAGGGCGAACGTCGGCGTCCAGTCCGCGTAGGGCATCGCGGGCGGCATCGTCCCGGACAGGCGGAACGCGACGCAGGCGGCGTCCGCGGCGCCCTCGATGCGGATCGGCGCGGCGGGCGTTGCGCCGGCGGCGATGCCGGTCGCGATCGCGTCGGCGGCATGCTCCCAGAACGCGGCCGTGTCGCCGCCGTCGGCCGGGCCCCAGAACGCCGCGAGCGAGGCGCCCGCCATCGGGACGTCCGCGAACCCGACCGTGACGAGCAGGTCGTCGCCGTCCTTCTCGATCGCGGTCACGGCGACGTGGCACTCGTCGGAGAGCTTCACGCGCAGCAGCGAGGCGTCGCCCGGGTCGAAGACCGGATGCCAGCCCTCCGCCTCCGTCAGCGTGCCCGTCGTGAACGAGTCGACGCCGTTGGTGTTCCAGCAGAAGCCGTTGGCGACGCCCTTCGCGCCGGCGCCGCTCCACCCGTTCCCGAAGCGCGCCTCGATGGCGTGCCAGCCGGTGGAATCGGGCGTGTAGGCGCCGACCGGCGTGTCGTTGCAACCGCCGTTCTCGATGATCTTCGTCCCGCCGACCCAGACGTCGCCGGAGTCGTCGATGTACTTGGCGAAGCGATAGGTCGTCCCGGCCTCGAGGAACATCGATCCCGCATAGGCGAAGGTGTTGGTGTTCGACCACGTCCACCGGACGCCGTCGTAGGGGTTCTCCCTCGTCCCATGCTCGTCGATCGTCGTCGCGAGCGTGCCCGGGACGAAGCTCGCCGTATCGTGCGACGCGATGTCGGCCGTCAGGTTGCGGTCCCCGGGCAGCTTCGCCTGCACGAGGCCGGGGACGTACTGCGCCGCGCCGGCGGCGGACGCGAGAACCGCGGACAGGACGATCGGTCGGAGGATGCGTTTCATGGAAGATTGGAAGCGTGCGGGGGAGCCTACCGAATCAGGAAGACCGTGACGGGGTCCAGGTCGGGGAGCCAGTAGGCGACGTACTCCGTCGCGCTCTTGCCCGTGCGCCGGATCGTGCCCACGCCGTAGCGCCTCGTGGGCAGGACGATTTCGCCGTAGGCGCGGTTGTACTCGTCCGCGAAGTCGACCCACGGCTGCGCCGCCGTCCGGGTCCGGGGGCTCCACGGGACGTAGTTCGTGCAGCCGTTCGCGCGCCAGTCCCACGCGCCCAGCGGCGCCTCGCCGGTGCACTTCGCCGGGTCGGGCGGGCTGCGCCAGTAGACCGCCCGCAACGCCGAGGCGCCGTTGAGACATTCGCTTCCGAGCAGCGCGTCCAGTCCCCATCCCAGCTCGATGCGGGCGAGAGACGAGGCGCCCTTGAAGCACTGCTCGCCGACGGCGCGGACGCCCTTCGCGACGACGGACGAAATCGCCGTGTTGCAGAAGACCTGCGACGGGAGATTCGTCACGGTCTCCGGCAGGACGATGTCGCCGCCCATTCCCCGGCAGTTCAGGAACGCCTTGGTCCCGATGGTCCGCAGCCCGCTCTCCGGCAGGACGAGGGCGTTCGTGATTCCGGAACAGCTTTCGAAGCACGAGTACCCGATGGAAGCGAGGTTCGTCGGGGCGGAGAGGTCGAGGTGCCGGAGCGACGGCATGTCCTTGAACGATTCGTTCGAGAGGGAACGGAGCCCGGCGCCGGCGACGAAAGCCGTGATCCGGGTGCTCCTGAACGTGTTGGTGACATACGCCACGCCGTCCGGCAGCACGACGTCGCCGGTCACCTTGGGGCTGCCGTAGAACGCGCTCGATCCGATCGTCTCCAGCGTCCGCGGCAGGCCAGCGCCCGAGAGGTCGCAGGCCATGTTCTGGGCGCTCTGGAAGCACTTGTCGCCGATCGACCGCAGCGAGACGGCGGGCGAGAGGTCGACGTTCGTGATCGACTGCTGGTCCTGGAAGGACGAACTTCCGATGGAAAGGAGCCCCGGACCGGCGGTGAAGGACGTGATCCGGGTGCTCTTGAACGTGTTGGTGACGTACGCCACGGCATCCGGCAACACGACGTCCCCGATCGCCTTGGTGCATCCGTAGAACGCGTTCTTCCCGAGCGTCGAGATGCTTCGCGGCAGGCCCGCACCCGAGAGGTCGCAGGCCATGTTCCCCGCGCTCTCGAAGCAACTGGCGCCGATCGACCGCAGCGAGACGGCGGGCGAGAGGTCGAGGTTCGTGATCGACGACATGTCTTGGAACGACGATTTCCCGATGGCCAGAAGTCCCGAGCCGGCTGTGAAGGACGTGATCCGGGTGCCGTGCCAGACGCCGTTGATCTCCTCGACGGCGTCGGGCAGAACAATGTCCCCCGCCAGCGACGAGCAGCCGGAGAAGGCGCTGGAGCCGATCGAGACGAGCGAGGCCGGAAGAGGCGCGTTCGTCAGGCCCGAGCAGCTCTGGAAACAGCTCCCTGGAATCTCCTCGAGGCCCGGCGGGAACACGATACTCCGGATGTGGCCGTTGTCCTGGAAGCAGGATGCGACGAATCCGACGATCGTGTAGGACGTCTCGCCGTCTTCGCCCACGACCGGGAGCGAAAGGTCGTAGTCGCCGGAGGCTCCGTTGCCGCGGTTGACGCGGAGCGTCGTTGCGCCGGACTCGGTCAAACGGACGTTTTTGAGCGTATGGGACTCGTCGACGTCGTCCACGAGCGTGCCGCCGTCCGTGGACGGGTTCCGGTAGATCCACTTCGTTTGCGCACCCTGCGCGGACAGGGCGGCGAGAAGAGGGAGAAACGGCCAGAGGGGTTTCATGTCCGGAACGGAAGGCGACGGCGGGGATTATAGCGCAGGGGGCGGAGGAAGAAAAGCCCTTCGTCGAAGTGCGAGGTGCGGGCTCCGGTCCGGCACATGCAACATGCAAATTAAGGGGACAGACCCCTTAAAAAATCAAGTATATCAAATTGAAATTTCAGCAAAACGTTGTTTTGAAAAGGTGGGACGGAGGGCAGGTTTGCCTTTGCCGGGGCGTTCTGCTAGAATGGCGTTCCGTGAAAGGGTTTCTCCGACTTCTTCCCGCTGCGGCGCTGGGTGCGTTCGCCGTTTCTTCGCCCGGCGGACCGATGTCCGGTCCCGGCGGGCCGGGACCGTTCCTCGCCACGCGCGGAGGGGGCGCGATTCCGTCGTCGCAACCGCCTGCGCGCGCGCCGGTTCCGGCCCCGGCCGCCCCGGCG
>JAFPUX010000323.1 GCA_017413145.1 Kiritimatiellia bacterium
CGGACGCGTCCGCCCCGCCGCGCGAGCGGCAATGCCGCGAGCGCGGGCAGAAGCAGCAGCAGGAAGACGGGCGCTTGCAACGCGGATCAGGACTTGGAGAGGCGTTGGCCTTCTTTCGTGTCCTTCACGGTCCAGCCGAGCGCGGCGATGGCATCGCGGAGGCGGTCCGATTCGGCCCAGTTCTTCGCCTGGCGCGCGGCGGCGCGCTGGTCGAGGAGCGACTGCACCTGCGCGGGGATCGCGGCGGCGGGGCGGGCGAGGACGTTGAGGACCGTGTCCATGCGCGCGAGCGCGGCGAGCGCCGCGGCGGCGCCGGCGGCGTCGAGCGATCCGGACTGCGCGAGGCGGTTGCCGTCGTTCACGAGCGCGAAGACCGCCGCGAAGGCGAGCGGCGAGTTGAGGTCGTCCGCGAGGGCGTCGCCGAAGGCGTCGAGGTGCTTCTGGACCCAATCCGGCGACGGGAGGGCTGCGCCCCCCGAACCCCCTGCCAAGGCTTCCATGCGCACCGTGAACTCGTCGATGCGGGCGAGGGCGGTGCGGGCGGCGGCGAGGGCGTCGAAGGCGAAGTTGAGCGGCTGGCGGTAGTGGCCGCCGAGGAGGACGTAGCGGATCTCGCGTCCGGTGTAGCCCTTGGCGAGCAGATCGCGCAGTGTGTAGAAGTTGCCGGCGCTCTTCGACATCTTCTCGCCGTTCACGCGCAGGTGCGCGCAGTGCATCCACAGTTTCACGAAGGTCTTGCCGGTGGCGCACTCGGCCTGGGCGATTTCGTTCTCGTGGTGCGGGAAGAGGTTGTCGATGCCGCCGGTGTGGATGTCGAAGGTTTCGCCGAGGTACTTCGCGCTCATCGCGGAGCACTCGATGTGCCAGCCGGGGCGGCCGGGGCCCCACGGGGAGTCCCATTTCACGTCGCCGTCGGCTTCGTCCCACGCCTTCCAGAGCGCGAAGTCGCCGACGTCGTCCTTGGCGTATTCGTCGTTGGAGATGCGGACGGAGGCGCGCATGCCGGAGCGGTCCAGGTGCGCGAGCTTGCCGTAGTCGGGGTCCTTCGCGACGGAGAAGTAGACCGACTTGTCGGGCGCCTGGTAGGCGTAGCCCTTTTCGAAGAGCTTTCCGATGAGCGCAATCATTTCCGCGACGTGGTCCGTCGCGGCGGGGTAGACGGTGGCGCGCTCGATGCCGAGCGTGTCGACGTCCTCGAAGAACGCCTTCTTGTAGGTCGCCGTGTAGTCGCGCAACGGCACGCCCGCGGCACGCGAGCCGCGGATCGTCTTGTCGTCCACGTCCGTGAGGTTCATCACGTGCGTCACCTTCAGCCCCGCGTATTCGAGCGTGCGGCGAAGCAGGTCCTCGAACGTGTAGGCGCGGAAGTTGCCGATGTGGGCGAAGTTGTAGACGGTCGGGCCGCAGGTGTACATCCGGACCGTGCCGGGCACGAGCGGTTCGAGCGGTTCGACGCGGCGGGTGAGCGAATTGTAGAAGCGCAGTTGCATGGCTATTCCTTTTCGAGCAGGGCGACGGCCTGCGCGGCGATGGCCTCGCGCGCGCCGATCGGGCCGAGCTTCTCCATCGTGGTGGCCTTGAGCGAGACGCAGTCGACCGGGAGGCCGAGGCCGTCGGCCATGCGGGCGCGCATCTCGGCGGAGCGCGGCGCGATCTTGGGGGCTTCGGCGAGAATCGTGACGTCGACGTTGGCGACGCGCCAGCCGGCGGCGGCGACGCGGCGCACGACCTCGCGCAGCAGGTCCATCGAGTCCGCGCCCTCCCACGCCGGGTCGGTGTCGGGGAAGAGGTGGCCGATGTCGCCGAGCGCGGCGGCGCCGAGGAGGGCGTCCATGAGCGCGTGCAGCGGCGCGTCGGCGTCCGAGTGGCCGAGCAGTCCGACGGGGGACTCGAACTCGCAGCCGCACAGCACGAGCCGGCGGCCGGGGACGAGGCGGTGGATGTCGAAGCCGAAGCCGACGTGCTGCATGGCGCTAGGCGTTCATGCCGCGCAGGAAAAGCACGAGCAGGCCGATGGCGACGAGAGAGCCCAGGACGATCGCGGCGATCCAGAGGGGGCCGTCGTTGCGCTTGCGCTTGAAGCCGGAGGCGGACGCGTGGGCGGCGCCGCCGACGGAATCGGCGTCGAAGTGCAGCGTGCCGGTCGCGGCGGCTTCCGCGGCGGCGGCGGTCGCGACGAGC
>JAFPUX010000324.1 GCA_017413145.1 Kiritimatiellia bacterium
CGCCTCCGTTGGCGTGCCAGCCGCCGCCGCCGCCCGCGTACCAGATCTCCGTGCCCGTGATGTCGCTCGGCTTGCCCGGGCCGCCTGCGCCGGCGCTCTCGATCGTCTCGTCGTTGTGCGCCGTCACGTTGTAGACGTGCGAATCCTCGCCGTCGCCGCCCGCGCCGGCGCCGCCGCCCGCGCCGCCGCATCCGGTACCTCCCGATCCGTTGTTCGTCGCGTTGCCGCCGCGGTGGCCCGCCTCGGGCGACACGCCGATCATGTTTCCCTTGGCGTCCGCGGGATCCGAAATGCCGGTGTAGTTGGCCGGCGCGCCCCCGCCGCCGTTGGCGATGTCGGACGAGGACGCCGTGGCGGAATACCCGTTTCCTCCGCCGCCGCCAAGGACCGACGCATAGTCGCCGAAGCTCGACCCGCCGCCCTTGCCTCCCGCGGATGAGGCGTTGCCGGAACCGCTGCCGCCCGCTCCGACGACGACCTCGACGCCAGTCCCCGACGCGAGGTTTACCGCGTGGCCGGGCGCCCAGTCGCGGAACCCGCCGCCGCCGCCGCCGCCCATGCCGCCGCCGCCGCCGCCGCCCACGACGAGGAGGCGCACGAGCGCCTTGTCGGCGGTCATCGTGAGCGAGCCGCTCGACGTGAACGTCGCGACGATCCAGTTCGCGTTCGTCGCGTGCGGCGCGACCGTGTAGTCGCCCGTGTAGGTGAACGGCGCGTCGACGGCGAGCGCGAGCGCGGGGAGGAAGAGCAGGGGGAGGATGCGCTTCATGGGAGTGACGAGTGACGAGCCGCTTCGCGGCAGTGACGAGTGACGAGTGGGCGGAACACCGCCGACGGTGGCAAGGCTAGCACACCCGCGCCCTTTCCGTCAAATATGCGTGAGGTCCGCTCTAGTCCCCGAGGCAGGCGCGGAGCAGGGCGGGGGAGAGGATGCGGCGCGTGTCGTCGTCGACGAGCGAGAAGCGGTTGCCGTCGTTCGGCGTCGAGAGGTAGTTCCAGACGCACCACGGGATGCCGTGCTCGCGCAGGAGCGACGTGACGTCGCGCATCCACGCCTCGCGCCAGGCGATCTTCGCGTGGCGGATCGTGCCGAACTCGCCGCACCACAGGATCCGGTCCGGGTGCGCCTCCTTCCACGCGAAGGCGTCCTTGAGGACGTCGGCGAGGAAGTCGCGCCCGATCTCCGCGAAGCCGTCGAAGCGATGCGGGTCGCGCCCGGTCTCGCGGGCGTGGTCGCGGTAGCGCTCCGGGTCGCCGGAATACGGCATGTCGCGGTTGTAGAAGCAGTGCGCGGCCTGCAGCACGCCGCGCTGGTGCGTGAACGCGGAGGGCTCGTACATGTGGAACGCGTAGGCGACGCGCGGGTCGTCGAGCACGGCCATGCGCGGGAGCGCCCACGGGTTGTTCCAGCACGTCGGGCCCACGACGATCCAGCGCGCCGGGTCGATCGCGCGCAGCGCGGCGACGGTCCGCGCGGCGAGGCGGTTCCAGACCGCCGGGTCTACGTCGCGCACCTCGTTGAGGATCTCGAACGCGACGCCGGGCCGGTGCGCGAAGCGCCGCGCGACCGCCTCCCAGAGCGCGACGAAGCGGTCCTGCAGCTCCGCGCTCTCCAGCAGCTGCACGGGCTCGTCGACGTCGCAGTAGTTGCCGACGGCCTTGTGGAGGTTGAGGACGACGCCGAGCCCGCGCGTTTCGAACCAGCCGCAGAAGCGGTCCAGCAGGCCGAGGATCTCCTCGCGGAAGACGCCGGGCTTTTCCTCCAGCACGCGCTGGTCGAAGCCGACGCGGACGTGGTCGAATCCCATCGCCGCGACGTTCTCCGCGTCGGCCTCCGAGAGGTAGGTGCGGAAGTGCTCGAAGTCGCCGGCGGTGAGGCGCGTGCGCCACTCGGGCGGCAGCACGTTGAAGCGCTTGTAGTTCGTGAGCCAGCCGCCGAAGCCCATGCCGCGCCGAAAGTCGGGAAATGTTTTCATGGGAGCCAACCTATCACACCTCGTTTGCCGTTTCAAGCGCTTCCGGCGCCCGCCGATTCCCGTCGCATGGCCCCGACTCGTAACCCGTCAGGAATCGGGGGCCCGTGCGCCGGCGCCTCCGCGGCGGGCGTCGGCTGGCCTGGTCAGCGCAGTTCGCGATTGCGGGGCCGCGAGAAGGCCGCGCGGAGCGTGCGGTCTCGCGGACGCCGCTCGCTCGGCGGGCGAACCCCCGCCTTCGCTCGCGTCGTCTCGCGATCCCATCCCGCCCGCGCGGTCTTCTCGCTGTGCCCCCCGCAATCGCGAACGGTTGGCCGTTTTCCGATCCCGCTTCGCGGTCTCGGAAAACAAGGCTCCGCTCCGCTACGCGATCGGAGGCGGGACGTCGGACGACTGCGGCTCGGCCTTCGCGGCAG
>JAFPUX010000325.1 GCA_017413145.1 Kiritimatiellia bacterium
GGAGACTTCGAGGAAGTCATCATCGGCGGCGCCGCCCTGAACCCTGAGGTGGAGCGCGCCCTGCGCAAGATCCGGTTCCCCTTCACCATCGGATACGGGATGACCGAGTGCGCCCCGATCATCTCCTCCTCGCGATCCCCCCGGTCGCCGCGGCGGTCGCGATGGCGCTGTGGTTCCGCCGGCCCGCGACATGCGCGCTCCTCGCGGGCTGCGCGCTCGCCGCGCTGCCGTTCTTCGTGGTCCAGGGACAGGAGGTTCCCGTCGGGCTCTGGTCGCTGCGGCGCTCGCTTCCGCCCTTCGCGCTGATCCCGCTCGCCGCGGTGGCCGGCGCGTTCCAGCTGGCGGACGACGAATTCGGGAACAAGGCGCTCTTCGTCCGGCGGGCCTGGATGCGCCGCTTGTGGGTCCTGCTGGCGTTCGCGTGCGCCGTCGTGCAGGGCGTCCGCCTGTCGCGGGCGTCCCTCGCCGGCGGGGAATCGGGCGCGGACGTGCTCCGGTTCGCCGTCGAATCGCGGATGCAGGCGGACGGGCTCTACCTCTTCGACTACTTCCCGCACGCCGTCCCGTTCGCCTCGCGGCCGGGGAGCCGGGTGTTCGGGCTCAACGAGGAAGTCGCGAAGTCCCTCCGCCACGACCGCGTCGTGGGCTGGCTGCGCAAGCAATCCCGAGAACGCCCCGTCTACGTCGTTTCGTCGGCGCCGGTCCGCGGAACGGTCCTCGAAAGCGGCGTCGCGCTCGTCCCGGACGAGCCGCCGGTCGAGAGGACCGTCGCGCGCGTCGACGGCAAGACGTTCCGCACCGCGCGGGAGGTGTCGCGCGATTTCGCCTTCTCGTTCCTGCGCGTACGGCCGGCGGAGCGCGGCGACTCCACGGAACTCCGCTTCGGGCATTCGCCGTTCGGCCTGGCGACCGGCTGGGACGCGCTCCGCCCCGGCAAGAAGGGGCGCTGGGCGCGGCAGGGCGCGACGTTCTGGGGGCCGGTCCCCGAGCCGGGCGGCGCGGTCGAGTTCGAAATCCTGGCAGAGTGGACGCCGCCCGCGGGCGCGGACTGGCCCGTGCAAAAGGTGCGCCTCATCCCGCCGTGGACCGGCGAACCGCTCGAGCTGGAGGTGAAGGCGGATCCGTCCGGACTCCGCCCGTCGCTGAACGGAACGATCCGCCGCCCGGCGGACGACGCGGCGGACCTGCCGCCCTCGGCGCTCTGGCGCGTCTCGACCGACCGTACCTTCGACCCGGCGGCGTTCGGCATCCGCGGCTACCCGCCGGACCTCGTCGCCGTCTTCCACCTCTTCCGCGCGACGGTCGCGGAGTGACGCCTTGCCGGCCGGCGCCGGGAACGCTGGATTTCGCGGCGGCGGTTGTGGTAGACTTCCCTTCCGCCGCGGCGGCACGGCCGCGCGCGGCGGCCCACACATCCGCGAAAGCCATGCCCTCCGCCAAGAAAGTCCGCGTCGCCGTGATCGGCTGCGGCGTCATCAGCGAGCTCCACCTGCGCTGCTACGCGCACAACCCCGCCGCGGAGGTCGTCGCCGTCTGCGACCTGATCCCCGAGCGCGCGCGCCGCGCCGCGGAGGAACGCGCGCCCGGCGCGCGGTGGACGACGAAGGCCGCGGAAATCTTCGCCGCCCCGGACGTGGACGCCGTTTCGATCTGCACCGACCACGCGTCGCACTGCCGGCTCGCCTGCGCCGCGCTCGCGGCCGGCAAGCACGTGCTCTGCGAGAAGAGTCTCGCGCGGACGGCCGCGGACCTGAAACGCATGCTCGCCGCCGCGGAAGCGCATCCGGAACTCGTCGCGGCCGGCGTCTTCCAGCACCGCTTCGAGCCGCTTCCGCGCGCGTTGCGCGACCTCGTCGCCGAAGGCGCGTTCGGGCGCCTGCTTGCGGCGACCGGCTCGCTCTGGACGCTACGCGACGACCGCTACTTCGAAAAGGACGCCTGGCGCGGAACGATCCGCGGCGAGGGCGGCTCGGTCCTCATCAACCAGTCGATCCACTATTTCGACCTGCTGATCTGGATCGCGGGCGGCGCGGACGCCGCGCGCGCCTTCTCCGCCAACCTCGGGCACGAGGGCGTGATCGAGACCGAGGACACGGTTTCCGTCGCGCTGCGCATGCGCAACGGCGCGCTCGGCTCGTTCACCGCGACGAGCGCGGGCGTGCGCCAGTGGAAGTCGTCGCTCTCGTTCCAGGGAACCGCCGGCGGCGTCGAAATGCGCGACGAGAAGCTCTTCTCGCTCGTCCTCGCGGACAAGGCCGCGGAGAAGCGCGTCCGCGCCCGCATCGACAAGGCTCTCGCCGCCGGCGCGAAGCTCTTCCCGAAGGGAAAGGACTACTACGGCCCCGGCCACCAGGCGCAGATCGACGACTTCGTCCGCGCCGTGAAAACGGGCCACCGCCCCTACGTGACCTTCGCCGACGCCGCGGAGAGCGACGCGATGGTCTTCGCCGCCTACGCCTCCGCCGCCCGCCGATAGGAGAATCCCGACATGCCGCGCCGCCCCACCGTCCTCCTCGCGTTCGCGGCCGCGGCCGCCACCGCGGAGCCGCTCTTTCCCCCCGTCTCCGAGATCGACCCCGCGCTGCTGATGCCGCCCGGGCCGGTGGAGCTCGACATCGCGCCCGACGGAAACTTCCTCGTGGACGGGAAGCCGCGCTACCTGCTCGGCACGATCGTCTACCACCAGCCGTCGCTCTCCGAGTGCGAGCCCGGCGACGACTACGCGCCGGAGAACGCCTGGATCTACGAGACGGTCCCCGACCGCGACTACCTGCAGCGCCTCGGCTTCGACACCGTCGGCGGCGAGGTTTCCACGACCTGGCTCGAGGCGTTCCGCCCCGGGAAGGAGTACTGGTGGGCCCACCACGAGAACGACTGGTCCCTCGCCTCGCGCTACTGGAAGAGCGGACTCCCGACGATCGTCGACTTCACCTGCGCGCGCTGGTCGCACGGCGGGATGAAGTTCAAGGAGGGACTCGAACCTTCACGCGCCGCGATTCCCGAGGGCGGCGCCGGACACTTCATGCCCTACAGCCTCGTCACGCCCGAAGGGCGCGACCTCTACGCCCGCATGTGGCGCTCCGGCGCCGAGGAGCTCAAGGCGCACGGCGTGAAGCCCTACGCCTACGAGCTCTTCAACGAGCCCACCTACGACGACCGCTCGCCCGAGGCGCGCGCCGCGTTCGCGAAGCATCTCCGGGCGATGTTCGGCGGCGACCCCGCCGCGATGAACGCCGCCTGGGGCTCGAACTACGGTTCGTTCGAGGAGGCCGCCGCGTTCAAGAAGCCGAACGAGTGCGTCGGTCTCGGCGTGGAATGGTTGCAGTTCCGCGAGGCGTGCTTCGCCTCCGGCATCCGCCTCGGTCTCAAGACGATCCGCGCGGTCGATCGGGACGCCCGCGTCTGCTTCCAGCCCCTCGGGATTTCGTTCGGCTACGTGGACATCCAGGAGGCGAACCGGCTCTGCGGCGTCGTGATGTCGCCCACCGGCGGAAACGACCCCTACGACGCGATGCTGCTGCACGCCGTCGCGCAGGGCAAGCCGATCATCGACGGCGAGACCTACCTCGGCCACACGCGCGCGAGCCACCGCGCGAAGATCCTCACGCAGTGGTCGCGCGGCTTCAACGCGAGCTACTACTTCAAGTGGGAGCGCCGCCTCTGGGACCAGAAGAAGCGCGGCGAGAACGGCGCCACCCTCCTCGCCGAGGCCTTTCCGTGGCTTGCGCTCAACACCGTCTGCACGCCGACCGAGGCGCTCGCGGGCCTGATGGACGCCAAGCGCGACGTCTTCGCGATGCAGGACCTCTTCGGCCCGCGCGACCGCGGCATCCCCGCTTCGAACCGCGTCGCGTTCCTCGTCTCGCAGCCGACCGAGCGCCTCGGCGTCGTCGCCGGCCACGGCAACCACGTCTTCTCCAAGGCCAACGCCCTCGCGATGGCGCACGACGCGCACCTGCCGCTCGACGCCGTGTTCGAGGAGGACCTCGCCGAGTTCGACTCCCACCGAACGCCCTACCGCTTCCTCGTCGCCGCCGGAATCGACGCGACGCGCTGGCACGACGCCTTCGATCCCCGGATCCTCGAATCCTGGACGCAGAAGGACGGCGGCACGCTCGCGCTCCTGCAGGAGGCGATGGAGCTGGACGAATACGGACGCCCCGTCGGTTACGCCCGCGACCGGTTCCCCGGCATTGCGCTCGGCGAACCGTGCAAGGCCGAGGCGCAGTCCTTCGAATTCCGCGGCGCAACCTACGCGGCCGTGCCCTACCGCGAGGTCTCGTTCGCCACGAACGCCGGCTGGACCGTTGTCGCCGCACTGCCCGACGGCCACCCGGCCCTCGCGCGCCGGACGCTCGGCAAGGGGTGCGTCTGGTACGTCGGCGTGCGCTTCCCGGCGCCGGGCGACGAAGGCCGCCTCCTCGCCGCGCTCGCGGCGGACCGCGGCATCCTTCCGACGTGCGAGACGCAGGACCCCGCCACGCGGAGCCCGGTGGACGGCATCGAGGTCCAGGCCGCGCGCGGGGCGGACGGCGACGTCGGCTTCGTCGTCTGCAACCGCACGCTCGCCGCCAAGGCCGTGCGCTTCCTCCCGCGCGGAGCCTTCGCGCTTCCGGCGGGCGCGATGCTCCTGGACGTCTCCCGCAACGTCGTCCTCGCGCCCGATTCCGACGGCGCCTTCCTGCTCCTCCTCGACCCGGACGTCCCCGTCGTCCTGCGGCGGCATCCGAAGCCCGCGAAGCAGGCCGCCGCGCAGTGACGGCGCCCGCGCCGGCGTCCGTTCGCCGCAGGGAGCGCGTCCCCGCTTGACGCCTCCCCGGGGCTCTGCTACCATGCCCCCCGTCGCCACCATGCCCTCCGCGTCCGAGGCGGACGTAATATTCTTCGCCGCCTCGCCGAGGAGCCAAAAACCGGACCCGCCATGAAAGCACTCGTCACTCGTCTCCCGTCTCTCGTCATTGTCCTCGCGGGCCTTGCCGCGGGCGCCCGCGAGCCCATCACCGCCGAAGGCGCGAAGCAGTGGGCGGAGGTCTGCCCGCCGCTCTCGATGGACGAGGCCACCGCCGCGACGGAGGCGCTCGTCTTCACGAACGCCGCCGGCGCGACGCTCCCCTACCGGCAGTACGTCCCGGCCGACCTGCGGGACGGCGAGCGCGTCCCGCTCGTCCTCCTGCTGCACGGCGCGGGCGAACGCGGGACGGACAACCGCATGCAGCTCGTGCACGGCGGCCGCCAGCTCCTCGCCTGGGGGCGGGAGTGGAAGCTGCCGTTCGTCCTGGTGGCGCCGCAGTGCCCCGGCGGGAAGCAGTGGGTCGACACGCCGTGGGGCGCCCTCGCGCACACGATGCCGGAGCGCCCCTCCGAGACGCTCGCGCTCGCGATGGAGCTGCTGGACGATCGCCTCGCCGCGCTCCCCGTCGACCCCGACCGCGTCTACGCGACCGGCGTCTCGATGGGCGGCTACGGCGTCTGGGACCTGCTGCAGCGCCGCCCCGGCTTCTTCGCGGCGGCCGTCCCCGTCTGCGGCGGCGGCGACACGAACCTCGCCTCCCGCCTCGTCTCCGTGCCGATCCGCGCGTTCCACGGCAAGGCCGACGGCGTCGTCCCGCCGTTCCGCTCCCGCTCGATGGTCGACGCCATCCGCGCCGCCGGCGGCGCGCTCGCGGAACTGGACGAATACCCCGGCGTCGGACACGACTCCTGGAACCGCGCATACGGCGACCCCTCCACGCTCGACTGGCTCTTCGCGCAGCGCCGCGGCGGCGGTGTCTCGCGGGACCCCGCCACGGGCGCGCCGGTCGTGCACGCGACGGCGCGGCATCCCAACCGGCCCGCCTACACCTTCAACCCCTGGGACGCCCCCTGGATCTTCGTATCGCCCGCCACCGGCGTCGTCGACGCCGGCACGAAGGCGCCCGACGGCCCCGCCGACCTCTCGTTCGCCTTCCGCTGCGCCCACTCCGACAAGGGCCTCTGGGTCCACGTGGCGGTGTTCGACGACGACCTCTCCGCGGACACCTGCCCGACGGGCGCCGTCTCGTGCGCCGCGTGGGACGACGACGCGGTCGAGATCTTCCTCGACGGCGAGCTCGCGCGCCTGCCCGACAGCCGCGCGGACGGCGGCGTCCGCCTCCGGCACGGCGGCGAATTCGCGCTCGTCGCCAACGGTGCCGCGAACAGCGACTTCTCGGGCTACCCGCGGACCTACGCCGGCGGCATCTGGGACAAGCGCGGCGGCGACCCGCCCCCCGTCTGGTGGGCCGGCGACGCGGTGCAGTCCGGCATCGTCTTCGGCGAATCGGTCCGCAACACGCTCGCGCCCGGGCTCGTCCCCGAGACGGCGGTCGAGGTCGACTACTTCTTCTGGTTCCCGTGGTCCGCGATGGGCCGCACGGACAAGCCCGACCGCATCGGCTTCAACATCGGCGTGCAGGACGACGACGGCGGCGGCCGCCGCGACCACGCGCTCTACTGGACCGGCAACCCCAGGCGCCCCTTCTCCGACGAAAGCGCCTTCGGCATCCTCGTCCTCGACCCGTAGCCGCTCGTCGCTCGTCACTCGTCGCTCGCGAAGCGCGATGCACCTCACGCTCCACCTCACCGACCGCTGCAACCTCGCCTGCCGCTACTGCTACCAGCGGCACGGCGCGTCGGACATGCCGCGAGAAACGGCCGAGGCGGCGATCGACCGCCTCGCGACGGGGAACAACCCGGGAATCGTCTTCTTCGGCGGCGAGCCGCTCCTGCGCAAGGACCTCATGCTCGCGCTCGTCGACCGCTGCGAGGCGCGCGAGCCGAACCGCTTCCACTACAAGGTCACCACGAACGGCACGCTCCTCGACGAATCGTTCCTCGCCGAGGCCGGCCGCCGCCGCCTCGCCATCGCGCTCTCCTGCGACGGCACGCGCGAGGCGCACGACGCCTTCCGCGTCGACGCCGCCGGCCGCGGCACCTGGGACCGCGTCGAGCCCGCGCTGCGGCTCCTCCTCGCGCACCAGCCCTACGCGCCGGTGATGATGACGGTCTCCCCCTCCACCGTCCCGCTCTTCGCCGAGTCGGTCCTCTGGCTGCGCGACCTCGGCGTGCGCTACCTCATCCCCTCGCTCGACCACGCCGCCGCGTGGACGGACGCCGACCTGCGCGCGCTGCGCCGCGCCTACCGCCGCCTCGGCCGCGCCTACGTCGACGACCACCGCCGCGGCCGCAAGTTCTGGTTCGCGGCGTTCGACAAGCGCATCGCCGCGCGCATCCACCCGGAGCTGGGCTGCTCGTGCCGCCTCGGCCGCCGCCAGATCTCCGTCGCCCCCGACGGCGCGCTCTACCCGTGCGTGCAGTTCGTCGGCCACCCCGAGTGGTCCATCGGCTCGGTCGAAGGCGGCCTCGACGAAGCCCGCCGCGAAGCGCTCTTTTGCCGCAACGAGGCGCCCAAGCCATCCTGCGCCGGCTGCGCGCTCGAAGGCCGCTGCCACAACCGCTGCGCGTGCCTCAACTTCCAGACGACCGGCGGCCTTGAGACCGTCCCGCCGGTCCTCTGCGAGCACGAGCGCATCCTCCAGCCGCTCTGCGACGAGCTCGCCGCCACGCTCTACGCCGAGCGCAACCCCCTCTTCCTCGCGCAGCACTACGACCCCGCCTTCCCCATCCGCTCCATCCTCGAGGACCTCGGCGCCTAGCCCCCGGCTCCGCACCCCGCCACGCCATTGTCCACCAACCCCCAATGCCACCAATGTCCACCAACGCCAATACCAATGCCAATTCCCCGCGGCCGACCGCGCGTCATGGACATTGTCATTGGCGATTGACGATTGATGGACATTGAGAGTTGTTGGACAATCCCACACCCCGCCACACGAAAGAAAACCAAAATGAAACGCCCGCTCCTCCTCCTCCCCCTCCTCGCGCTCGCGCTTCCCGCGCTCGCGCAGGATCCCGCCACGAACGCGGCGGCGGCGGACTTAGGCGAGCTCGCCCGTCAGGGGCTTTTCGAGCGAATCATTGGCGACGTCGCGATCGAATGGCGCGATGCGAGGATCACGGACGTAGCGGAGTTCCTCGGCGATGTCTCGCGGTCGCAGATGTATATGGAGCACGGCGCAACCAACGCCGGGATCCCGTTCCTTGTCGGTCCCTATGCGGGCGAGAATTCCTTCCGGACCAACGAGGAGCCTCGCGTTTCGTTCGCCGTGGCCGAGGGGGCGGACGACAGGCTCTTCTCCCCCGCCGATCTGGCGAAGCTCGCCGCCGAGGCGGCCGGCATGTATCTCTCGATCCGTCCCGACTGCGTCATCATCCACGGACCGTACGAGGAGGGAACCCTGGTGCAACGGCATTTCGAGCCGCCCGCCGGTTTCCGCGCGGCGGTCGCGTGCGAGCCCTTCGACGGCGATCCCGCGAACGAAGGGGCGCGCCTGCGGGCCTTCTTCGCGGCGCGCGGCGTCGAATGGTCCGACGGCTCGCTCGTGGAGCCCATCCCGTCGAACGAATGGGCGTTCCTGAAGGTGATCCAGACGTCCGAGCACCAGAACCGCATCGGCGAAATCCTCGCGGCGCCCGGCTTCTCCGTCCGCAAGGTTTCCCTCCGCGCGCGGCTGCTCGCGTTCGAGGGCGGACGCGCGCCGGGCGGCCTTCCGGACCTTCCTCGGCCCGACCGGCGGCTCCTCGTCCGGCGCATCCCCGCCGCGAAGGTCGCCGCCGTCGCCGCCGAGGTCGCGGACGCGCGCGGGGCCGTCGTCCGAGACCTCGGCGCCTTCCCCGGGGAGAACGGCCTGGCGACCCGCTGGGACAGCCGCCCGCCGTGGCGGAGAACCTCGGGCGGCGGGTTCTACGACTTGCCGTGGGAGTTTTCCGCAGAGCCCGACCACCCCGATTCGGAGGACGGATGCGAACCGAAGAACGAAAGCTGGCGCATGGTCCTGCCGGTGTGGAACGGCATCCGTGGATGGAAGCCGGACGAGCGCGCGGCCGGCGTCACGCTGGAGGCCACACCTCGCTTTTCCTCCGACGGCGCCGCGATCTCCCTGCACTACGTCCTGCGCTCCCTCTCCGAAACGCCCGCGGGCTCCGCCACGCCCCTCGCCCCGCCGCACGGCTGCGCGGGCGACATCGACCTCGCGCCCGGCGATGCGCTTCTTCTCGGCACCCTCCGCGCCCCCGTCCGCCCCGGCGAACCGCCCCGCGCCCTCGCCCTGCTCCTCGAAACCGCTCCCGCCACGCCGAGCCCCGCGGAAGAAACTCACGCGGAGAGCGCGGAGAACGCAGAGCCCGAACCTCACGCGGAGTCCGCGGAGTTCGCGGAGTGAGTTTTGGCTGGCGACGGGTGCCGTGATAGGACGACAAGACGACGAGACGACAAGGCAACAAGAAAAATGAACGCGAGACCTGATTCCATCGAGCGGCGACGCCGCGACACCCGGCCGCAGCCGGCGTGGCGGGGTGCGCACCC
>JAFPUX010000044.1 GCA_017413145.1 Kiritimatiellia bacterium
CCGCCCTCGGCCTCGTACTTGATCTTCGGATCGCAGCGGAGCAGCTGGCAGAAGTCCTCCTGGTGGAGGCGGACGGTGCGTCCGGCGCCGTCCGTGGCGCGGTCGAAGCGCTCGGTGGCGTAGTAGACCTCGCCGCCGGCGCGGAAGAGCCCGCACGAGGCGGCGGAGAGACCGGCGCGGCGGGCGAGCCGCATGCAGAGCAGCTCGTTGGGGACGGTCTCCGGGAAGCGCGGGATGCCGGCCTTGACGATGTGCGTCGAGGGGGCGCCGCGGAGCGGGAGGACGATCCGGTCCCCGCGGATGCAGGCGACGAGCTTGTCCTGCGCGCCGGCGCCGGAGATGCGGAAGCCCTCCTCGCCCACGTCGAGCGGACGCGACGGCAGCTCGCGCAGGATGCGCGCGGCCTCCTCGGGCGAAAGCTCGCGGTAGTCGCCCGGCCCCTGCGCGGACGGGGTCCGCCCGGGCGCGAAGAAGGCGATCGCCCCGGCGCAGTCCTCGCCGATCTCGCGCAGCAGGCCGAACGTGTTCTCGGGCGAGAGCCCGAGGATCTCCGCGATGCGGCGGCGCACGCCCTCGTCGGGCAGGAGCCCCGAGAGGAACGCCGCCACGTCGCGCTCGGCGTAGGGCTCCTCGCGGAGCGGAAGCGTGAAGGAGAGCGGCTCGGCGCCGGGCTCGCGGAGGTAGTCCGCGGCGTAGGCGAAGGAGAGGGAGCCGCCGTCGGAACGGAGCGTCCCGACGCGGCGGTCGCGGAGATGGACGGCGAGTTCCTCCATGCGCTACTTCTCCCAGCGGTTGCCGATGTAGAGACCGTAGCCGAGGGCGTCGAGGACGGCGAGCAGCTTGCGCAGCTGCACCGTTCCCTTGCCGTTCTCCAGGTCGGACACGAACCGAAGCCCCGTGTTCGCGACGCCGGCGAGTTGCGCCTGCGTCACGCCCTGTTCGCGCCGCTTCTCGCGGACGAACGCGCCGATTTCCTTGCTGGTGGTCAGTTTTCCCGTCATATCGTTTCTTCCCGAACGGGAATGAAACTAGCAGAAACAAGCCGCGAATGCAAGCCAAAATTCCCGAGCGGGAATAAATGACTGATTTCAAGCAGGAATCACCGGAAATATTCCCGAGCGGGAATATCGGCTACGGACGAAGGCTTCGGCAAGGAATTGAAAGACCGCCGGAGCCTTCGCGTGGCGGGGTGCGGACCCAGCCACGGCGCGGGATGTCGCACCCTTCCGGGTTTTGTTGCGGAGCCGGATGCGGGCGACAGTTTCTGTAAAGACAACGGCGACTTCGGGTCGATTGTCCCTGCGGATGCGCGGTGGCACGACGATTGCTTTTCCCAAATGCGAACGGCGTCGTAGCCGCCATCAAGCGCACAAAGCGCACTTGGAACGCCGCCGCAGGCGGCTTCGAACCTGCGAACTTTCGAACCTGCAAACCTGCGAACCCGCGAACCACCGAACCGTGAAACTCATCATCGCCTACATCCAGCCCGAACGGCTGAACGCCGTCAAGCAGGCGCTCTTCGCCCGCGAGATCTACAAGATGTCCGTCACCAACGCGCTCGGGTGCGGGCAACAGGGCGGCTACGTCCACATGTACCGCGGCGCCACCGAGGAGGTGACGCTGCACAAGAAGATGCGCCTCGCCATCGGCGTGAACGACGACTTCATCGAGAAGACGATCGAGGCCATCGTCGAAGGCGCCCGCACCGGCGACATCGGCGACGGCAAGATCTTCGTCCTCCCGATGGACGAATGCGTCCGCATCCGCACCGGCGAGCGCGGCCCCGCCGCCATCGGGTAGCCCCTCGCGGGGCGCCGGGCGCAATTCGCGCCCGGCCCCGCGACGGTCTGTGCTCGCCGCTTCGCGGCTCGGCTCCGCAAACGGGAGGCGGTAACCGGTCAGGAAATGGGGGTGGGGTGCTGACCCCGCGCTGAAGGAGGAGACGGAGGCTTCTTCCGGCGGCGTTGAGGCGGCGGATTTTGCGGACGAAAAAAGTGCTTGACGTGAATTATACATTTTTGTATAATACGCCCCCATGAAACCCACACAACCCGGCAGGAAGGCCCCGGAAACGGCCTTCGCGAAGAAGGCGGCGGCCCTGTGGCCGTGCGCGAAAGGATCCCTCGCGTGGGTCCGCAACAGGTGCGGGCGCCCCGGCTGCAAGCGGTGCGCCTCGGGCGAGGGCCACCCGGCCCTGCTCTACACGTTCCGCAAGGACGGACGGCAGCGCGCGATGAGCGTGCGGCCGGAACTGGAGGGCGCGATGCGCAAGGCCATCGAGAACGGGCGCGCGCTGGAAGCGCTGATGGTCGAGTGCGGCATCGCGACGGTGCGCGCGGGAAGGGCGCGGCGATGAAGTGCCCGGCCTGCCCCGACCCGCGGCATGCGGGCGGCTGTCCCGTCGTGCTGGAGCTGGTGGAGAAGATCGAGCGCCTCGAGCAGCAGGCCAAGCTGTATCGGGACAAGCTGCGCTACCAGGAGCGCTCGGGCCGCGAGAAGCCCTTCGGCAGCTCGACGCCCAGCGCGAAGAGGCTGGCCAAGGCGAACAGCACGGAGGAGAACCGCGCGAAGAGGGGCGGGGCCGTGCCGGGGCACGAGGGGCACTTCAAGGCGCGGGCGACGGAGGAGACGGCGGACGCCGTGGAGGAGGCGTGGGCGCCGGAGGTGTGCCCGTGCTGCCACGAGCCGCTGGTGCCGGTGGACGCCGGGAGCGAGCGGACGCTGCTGCGCGGGGAGCCGACCGTGGTGCGCCGGGTGCTGGTGAGGCGGCATGCGGCCAAGTGCCTGCGATGCGGCAAGCTGTACAAGGGCAACGCCCGGGGTGCGCTTCCCGGCGCGATGCTGGACAACCGCCTGGCCGCGTCGATGGCCTACATGCACTACGCGGAAGGGGCCACGCGCGGACACCTCTGGCGCCTGTGGGGGATCGCGGAAGGCACGCTGGAAAGCACCTTCGACCGGATGGCGGACGCGCTGGAGCCGTGCATGGGGCGGCTGCTGGAGGAATACCGCGCGGCGCCCGTCAAGCACGCCGACGAATCGGGATGGTCGTGCGACGGGCACCACGGCTACGCCTGGGACTTCGTCACGCGGGACGTGTCGCTGTTTTCGTTTCCGGACAGCCGCAAGGGCGAGGTGGCGGCGGGCGTCTTCGGACCGGCGCCCCACGCGGGCGTGCTGGTGACGGACCGGTACGGCGCCTACAACAAGGCGTGGACCGGCGACCGCCAGTACTGCTTCGCGCACCTGCTGCGCCTGTGCCAGGACGTGGGCGAGGAGCATCCGGAGGACGCGGAATGCCAGGCGTTTTGCGCGGCGGCCTCGCCGCTGGTCGCGGAGGCGATCACGCTGCGCAACCGCGAGACGGACGAGGACGCCTACCGCAAGGAGGCGCGGCGGCTCCGGGACGCGATCATGGAGGTGATGCGGCGCGAGGCGAAGCACCCGGCGGTGCAGCACGCGCAGGACGCCTTCCGTGACGCCGAGGGGCTCGACCGGCTCTTGCACTGGTGCCGGAGCCCGGACATCCCGGCGGACAACAACGCGGCCGAACGGGGACTGCGCCCCATGGTGATCGCGCGCAAGGTCAGCTTCGGCTCGCAGTCGGAACGCGGGCTCCGGCGCCGCGAAATCCTGATGAGCGTCTTCGGCACGCTGCGACTGCGGACGGGCGACCCGATCGGCGCGCTTGTCGCCGCGCTGGACCGCCTGGGCGAAGACCCGAAGGCGGACATCGTCGAACTGCTCTTCGGACCGAAGAAGGCCGCCGTGGCCTAGCGCAACTCCCGCCGCCGCATCCCCGCCGGGAACAGACTCCTCTCGCAACCCAGCGAGGGGCCAGCAAGCCCCACCCCCATTTCCTGACCGGTTACGGGAGGCGCTATTTTCCGCGTGACTTGCGGCGCGGGGTCTGCTAGACTTGGCGGCGCTGAAGGGGAAAACGCCATGTGCAAGCTCGACGAGATCCTCGCGCGCCGCGACGAAGTGAACGCGCTCGCCCGGAAGAACCGGGCGGGCCGGATGTTCGTCTTCGGCTCCTGCGCCCGCAAGGAGGAAACGCCGGAGAGCGACATTGACTTCCTCGCGGAATTCGAGCCGACGGCTTCGCTCATGAACCGCGCCGCGCTCGTGGTCGAGCTGGAAGACCTGTTCGGCTGCGGGATCGACGTGGTTCCGGCCAAGCCCCTTTCCTCCAGCCCGGCATTCGCCGCGAACGTACGAAAGGATCTGGTGGCCGTATGAATAGCGACTATGTCCGCACGGACGTCGACCAACTCTGGCTCGTCGTCGAAAACGATCTTGACGATCTGACCGCGAAAATGACCGCGGCAAAAGACTCCTCACCTTCTTCGCCACCCCTTTGAGCATTGCGCATTCCGCATCGCGCATTGAGGACCACCCCGCCACCCAGCACCCGACTCTCCGAGAATGCCGCCGCGCGACTCCGTCGCGGACGGCATTCGTCGTTTTCCGCTTCGAGCGGTGAATTGCAAGTGAAATGAGGCGGCGGGTCATGCGGCGGGAGATCCGGCGGCCTTCTCGGCGGCTGAAAGACCGCCGAGCGAGGCGCGATGGATTTCGTTGATCCGTTCGGCCACCTCGTGGATGCGCTGCGGCGAG
>JAFPUX010000326.1 GCA_017413145.1 Kiritimatiellia bacterium
GCCCGCGGGCGCCGCGCCCGGCGCCGCCGGACGAAACGGTTTCGCCCGCCGGGAACGAACCGCCCGCCAGGTCGAACGTCTCGCGCGCGACGGCGTCGATGCGGTTGACGCCGGCGTCGTAGAGCATGCGGACGATCCGGTCCGCGAGCTTGAGCTGGCGCACGAGGCGGGGAACGTATTCGTCGCGCTGCGGCAGGTTGCCCGCGAGGTAGTAGTCGAAGCCGAAGCTCGTGTTGGCGTCCGCGACCGGGACTTCGTCCTTGTTGAGGGGCGCGTCCGCGAGAAGCGCTTCGACCGTTTCGCGGCAGACGCGCTGGAAGTCGCCGCGGGAAACCTCCTTGTCGAGCGGAAGCCCGTCCCGGAAGACGCCGCGGGAGAGCTCGCCCACCCAGTCGCGCGCGCGGTCGCGGTTTTCCTCCGCGGTCGCGACGTTCGCCTCGCTCGGGGTGACGGCCTCCTGGTAGATGTGCGAAAGGGCCGACTTGCTCTTCTTCATCTTCGCCTCGGCGTCCGACGCGGCGCCCCAGCTGCGGACGGTGAGCGCGCCGATGCCGACGACGAGGACGGCGGAAACGCCGCCGATCGCCGCGAGGATGGTCTGGTTCTTGTTCATTCCGCGTCCTCCTCCGCGGCTTCGTCCGCGTTGCCGGCGCCGTCGTCGCCGCCTTCTCCGGGCTCCGGCGCGGGCGCGTCGGGCACGGGCGTCCAAGCCGTCGAAAAGACGCCGAGCGGACGCGAAAGGTAGACGGTGAGCGGGATTTCCGTGAGGTTTTCGTTGTCTTCGAGCCGGACCTCGCGCTCGACGAGGCTGCGCATTCCTTTCTTCGGTTCGCGCGCGAAGAGCGGCGACTTGAGCAGGTTCGCGAGCAGCATTTCGCCGGCGGACTGGCGCTTGCCGGACGCCGACTTGGCGCCCGCCAGGCCGTTGAGCTCTTCGGTGAAGCCGCGCACGACGAGCCGCATGGCGGGGGGCGTTTCGCCCGTGCCGTCCGCGTTCGAGAAGGCAAGCGACTGGATCATCGTGTCGGGGAGCATCGCCGCGCGGACCGCGTCGAGCACCTCGGCGTAGCCGCAGCGAGAGGCCGCGACGGAGGCGAGGTAGTCGCGCGAAGCGACCGCGGCGTCCGCCTCGGTCCGGATCGCGGCGATCTTCGACTTGAGCCCGTTGAGGCGCTTGACCTGCTTGTCCGCGACCGACGCGTTCTCTTCGAACATCGCGGCCTTGTTGTTGGCGTGGAGATACCAGCACAGCAGCGTGAGCGCGACGCCCGCCACGGCGACGCCGAAGAACGGCAGGCGGCGGCGGAAGCGGCGCTCCTCGACGATGTCGGAAGGCAGCAGGTTGATTTCGACCGGGCACTTGGCCGCGGCGCGCAGCGCGAGGCCGACGGACGGCGCGAGCGAAAGCAGCATCGCGTCGGACACCTGCAGGCCGGGCGCGACGGCGACGTTGGCGAGCGGGTTGAAGTGCGTGACGGGGACGCCGAGCTTCTCCTGGAAGAACGTGTCCAGGTGGCGCAGCATCGAAGAGCCGCCCGTGAGCAGCACGCGGTCCGGCGCGGAGCCGCCCTGCTGGCTGCGGTAGAAGTTGACCGAGCGGTTCACCTCGGAGTGCAGGCGCGTGGCGACGTTGCGCACGAGCTTGCTGGCGCGGTCGGCCGTTTCGTCGTCCGGCACGCCGTAGGTGCCGCCGAGCGCCACGAACCCGACCTGCTTCTTGTACTCCTCGGCCTCCGGGATTTCGGCCCCGAGGCCGCGCGCGATTTCCTGCGTCACGGCGTTGCCGGCGACCGGGATCGTGCGCATGAAGACCTTGGACCCTTCGACGAAGACGAGGTTGGTCGCCTTGGCGCCCACGTCGAGGACGAGCGTGCAGCCGCCCTGGTCCGGCTCGTTGTAGCGGACGGCGTTGTAGAGCGCGAGCGGCGCGGCGTCCACGAGTTCGAGGCGCGAGCCCGCGCCGGCGGCGAGCGCCGCCGCGTCGAACGCGGTGTCGCTCTTGGCCGCGACGATGAGCGTCTCCAGGTCGCCGGTGTCGCCGATGCCCAGCGACTGGTAGTCCCACACGACCTGGTCGAGCGGGAACGGAAGGCCCTCCGCGGCTTCGGCCGCGACGAGCTGGTCGGCCATGTCGCCGGAGGCGGCGGGGATCTTGACGGCGCGCACGAAGATCTGCTGGCCGGGGACCATCAGGTAGAGCGGGGCCGGCTGGATGCCGTTTTCCTTCATCAGGTCGCGGACCTGCGGCCCGAGGGTCGCCAGCGAAGGCGGCGCCGCGTCCGGCGCCAGGGAGTCGAGCGGCGCTTCCGCGGCCCGCAGGAGCGTCAGCGGCGAGCTCCCCTTGAGGGAGAACTCGCACAGGAGGATGCGGCTGGCCCCGACGTCCAGGGTCAGGATTCGGTCTTTGGAGAACACGCTAGCGGCTTTCTTCGTAGTTGTCGTTGTCCTGCAGCTGGAACGGCGACTTCATGCGGTCGATCAGGTAGCCGTCCCGCCGCTGCACGACCGGGGCGTCGACGATTTTGGGGTCTTCCCACCACTTTTCGGCGGTCTTCAGGCGGCCCTCGCCGTCCGCGATCGTCGCGACCTCCTTGCCGCCCACGGCGATCTTCGCCGCGAGGCCGATCGCCTTGCCGTAGCGCTGCAGGGCCGCCGGCTGGAGCACCGCGCCGGCCTTGTGGTCCTTCCCGCGCGCGATATCCGAATAGGTGAGCGTGAGCGTGAAGAAGCTCATCGGCTTCTCGCCCTTCTTCGGGTCCGCCTTCGGGTTCTGGAGCATCACGTAGAAGGTGACGGTCAGGTCGTCCACCCACTCGGGCGTCGTCGCGAACGTCACGTCCAGCACGCCCCAGACCTTGTGGCGCGTGCCCGCGACGACCGACGGGGACTTCTGCTCGAAGTTGCGCGTCGTCGTGATCAGCGTGGCCTGGACTTCGCCGGGATTGGTGCCGGGAGGCCCCTTCTCCTTGCCGCCCTGCTGCGCGGGCGCTTGGGTGGCGAACAGGGCGAGCGCCGCCGCGGCGAGCGGCAGCAGGCGTTTTGCGAGGAACGATTGCATGGCGGGATGTGTCCTTTCGCGGGGGCGGGGACGGGGTTGCCCTCCGCCCATGGGGGCGGGGTCGGTTCAATAGTAGCCGAAACGCCGACGCAATTCAAGCGGAAAATTCCGCCGGCAACCCCGTCGTTTCATTTCGGCAGGAACACCGACGCGGAAGCCGCCGTCAAAGGGGTTTCACGAGCGGCCCGTATTTGCGGACCAGCCCTTCGTTCGCCGCGTCGCCGCCCGCCGTGTTGGCGGAGGCGAAGACCTCCGCGGGCGCGCCGGCTTCGTCGCACAGCTCGACCGTCCGGCAGACGACCGCCTCCACGAGCAGGGCGCCGACGACGGTGGAGGTGGGGCCGACCGGCCTCCCGCCGACGGGGACGGCGGCGTCGCCGTAGACGCCCATGTTGTCGAGCACGACGTCGCAGACGTCCGCCAGCTTCCTGCCGCCGGGATGGCGGGACGCCATCCGCCGGCCGTGGGCGAGGCTCGTGACGGCGACCGTGGCGAGCCCGCGCTTCTTCGCCTCCTCCGCCATTTCCACGGCGGCCGTGTTGCAGCCGGAGTTGGAGAAGAGGAACATCACGCCGCCGCTCCGCACCGCGTCGACGCCGTCCAGGAGGGCGGCGGCCAGTCCCGGCTTCCGCTCCAGCTCGGAACTCCGGGCGGCGGCGCGGTGGAGCATCAGGTCCTCGTCGAAGATCGGGCAGACCCGCGCCAGGCCGCCCGCGCGGTAGAAGAGCTCCTCCGCCAGCATGTGTGAGTGGCCCGTCCCGAAGGCGAAGACGAATCCTCCCTTCCGGATGGCGTCCGCCGCCAGGCGCGCCGCCGCTTCGATTCGGTCGCCCTGGGCGGCCGCGGCCCGCGCCGCCGTCGACAGGGCGGTTTCGACGTATCGTTCCGATGCCGTCATGGATGCTTCGTCCCTTCCTTGAATCGTCTTTCCGCGTACCGCGCCGCCGCCTCTTCCGGCGGAACGGGCGGGGGCGTCACGGCGACGTCCCCGAAGCGTTCCCTCAACGCGGCCTCGAAGCGTTCGCGCACGCGGCGGTTTCCCAGCAGCACGCCGCCGTAGATCCCGACCGTCCGGGCGCCGCTGAACCGGACCAGCCGGTCGGCGTAGGCGACGAGGTGACGCGCCGCTTCGTCGAGGATCCGGAGCGACTCCGCGTCGTCCGCTTCCGCGCACCGCGCCACCTCCGTCGCGAAGGAGGCGACGTCCGGCGCGGGCGTTCCGTAGAACACGGGAATCAGCGCGCGGAGCGTCGGGACGCCGAAGAAGGCGGGCAGGGCGCCGGTCAGCGCCGTGGGCGGCGAGACGCCCTCGAAGGCGCCCAACGCGGCGCGGATTCCCTCCGTGGCGATGAAGTAGCCGCTTCCGCCGTCGCCGGCCAGGCGGCCCCAGCCGCCCGCGACCTGCACCCTCCCGCGCGCGTCCTCCGCGATGCCCATCGCGCCCGTTCCGGCGACGACGAGCACGCCCGGCCCCGTCCCGCCCGTGAGGCCGAAGAGCGCCATGCGTGCGTCGCTCCGGACGAAAACCGGGAACGGCAGGGCCGCCTCCAGCAGCGCGCGGAAGCGCGCCGCCTCCGCGTCGTCCGCCTCCGCCGCGTCGTCCAACGCGGGATCGGCGACGCCGAGGGCGGCGATGCGTTCCGGCGCGACGCCGAGTGCGGCGACGCCCTCCGCCAGGTTCCGCACGGCCTCCGCCGCCGGGATGAACCGGTAGTTCAGCGGACCGGTCCGGGCGGAGGCGATCCGGCGGCCGCCCTCGAGGGCGCAGAGCGCCGTTCCGGTCCCGCCGCCGTCCGCCCCGAGGAAGACGGTCCGTCCGTCCGCCGGGGAAACGCGGCCCGGCCGCCGCTCGTCTCCGTTCGTTTCCATGCCGCGGAGTCTAGCGGCGGAGCCGCGGTTTGGCAAGGGGATTTTCTACGCGCCCTTGCACGGGGCCGACGCCCCGTGCTAGAATCGGAAACCATGAGAACGGCCCTCGTCCCGCTGCCCCGCAAACTCGAAGAACGCGACGGTTCGTTCCGCCTCGTCCCCGGCGCGGCGATCGGCTTCGAGGGGCCCGGTTCCGCGCGCGAGATCGCGGAGCTTCTCGCGGAATACCTGCGCCCCGCCACCGGCTTCGCGTTGCCCGTGCGCGAAGGCGCCGGCGCCGTCACGCTCGTGCAGACCGCATCCGACCCCGCGCCGGACGACGCCGGATTCCTCCCGGAGGATTACGCGCTCGACGTCGCTCCCGGCGGCGTCCGGATCGAGGCGGCGACCTCCTGGGGCCTCGCCCGCGGCGTGCAGACGCTGCGCCAGCTCTTCCCGCCCGAAACCTACGGCGCGGAGGCGCGCCCCGGCGTCGCCTGGGAAGCGCCGTCCGTCCGGATCGAGGACGCGCCCTCCCTGCGCTGGCGCGGGCTCATGCTCGACGTGTCGTGCCACTTCTTCTCCGCGGACGACGTCTGCCGCTTCGTCGAGCTGCTCGCGCAGCACCGCATGAACGTCTTCCACTGGCACCTCACGGACGACCAGGGCTGGCGCGTCGAGATCCGGAAGTACCCGCGCCTGACGGAGGTCGGCTCCGTCCGCGCCGAGACGCTCGTCGGCCACGCGGACCGCTACCCCCGGCGGTTCGACGGCATCCCCCACGGCGGGTTCTACGCGCAGGACGACATCCGCCGCGTGGTCGCGTTCGCCGCGCGGCGCCGCGTAGTCGTCGTGCCCGAGATCGACATGCCCGGCCACATGTGCGCCGCCATCGCGTCCTACCCGGAGCTCGGCAACGGCGAATGGGCGCACCCCGCCGTCCTTTCGGTCTGGGGCATCTCGCGACACGTGCTCAACATGGAGGAGTCCACGCTCGCGTTCTGCAAGGACGTGTGGGACGAAGTCATGGAGCTGTTCCCCTCGCGCTTCCTCCACGTCGGCGGCGACGAGGCGCCGCGCCGCGAATGGGAGGAGAGCAAACGCGCGCAGGCGCTCATGGCCGAGCGCGGCCTGACGCGGCCCGAGCAGCTCCAGGCGTGGTTCACGAAGGAACTCGACGCGTTCTTCCGCTCGCGCGGGCGCCGCCTCCTCGGCTGGGACGAAATCCTCGAGGGCGGCATCGACCCCTCCGCCGCGGTCGCGGCGTGGCGCGTCGGATGGAAAGGCTGGGACTACGTGGACGCCGCCGCGCGCGCCGGCCACGACATCGTCCTCGCGACGAACTCGCACGCCTACTTCGACTACTACCAGGACGAGCCCGTCGCCGAAGAGCCGCTCGCGATCTGCGGCATGATCCCGACGTCGAAGGTCTACGCCTTCGACCCGCGCATCCCGTCGGCGCCGCCCGACGCGGCGCGGCGCGTGCTCGGCGGGCAGGGGCAGCTCTGGACCGAGTACATCGCCACGCGGGACCACCTCGACTACATGGCGTACCCCCGCGCCTGCGCGTTGGCGGAAGTCCTCTGGACGCCGCCGGAGCGCCGCCGCTACGCCGGCTTCCTGGACCGCCTCTCCGCGCACCGCGCGCGGCTCGGCGTCCAGGGCGTCGCGGCGCACCCGCGCCCCTAGCGCACGGCGACGCGGTCGCCCCGGCGCACGCGGTCCGCTACCGGATGATGAGCATCGACCGGGTCAACGAGGCGATCTTCCCCGGCTTCGCGCCGATCCAGTCGTCGTATTCGCCGTTTTCGCCGGTCCAGGCGTATCCGGCTCCGGTCCAGTCGCCGTTCCTCGGCGCCGGCCGGCAGAAGTTCGGCGAATCGATTTTCGTCGACACGAACGCGGGCGGGTCGGCGAGCACGACGTTGTTCGTGATCTCGCAGCCCGCCGAAAGGTCGTAGTCCTCGACCAGCGTCGCCGGACCGCCGGAAATCCCTCCCGGCGCGTACCAGGCGTTGTTCTTGAGGCAGCCGTCGCTTCCGGTCTTGAACGACGAGAAGCAGCCGCTCGCGAAGGCGGTCTGGTTGTTCTTGAAGACCGTAAGGCCGTCCTCGCTCGCGGGGTCGAGCACGAAGAGGTTGTCGAAGATCCGCGGATGCCACGAAAACTGCCCGGAGACGATTTCCGCGAAATGCGACGCGTTCACGATCGTGTTGTGGTGGATGGCCACGGAGCTGTCCAGCCCGTGCCAATTCTTGGTGAGGAAGGGGACGGCGTCGCCGGAATCGCACCAGAAAATGTTGTAGCAGATCTCCGCGTTCCGGAATTCCTGGTAGCTTCCGTAGATGCCCGTGGAAACCGTCTTGCAGCGGTAGAGGACGTTGGACGAGATCAGGAACGGCGCGGCGCTCGACTTGACGGCCCAGAGGACGTAGCAGCAGTTGGAGAAGACGTTTTCGGAAAGGGTCGCATACTCGCCGAGCCGCGTCGCCGCCATGCTGCAGTCGTCCGATTCGCCGAGGAACAGGCACCGGCTCACGGTCAGGTGCTGCCCGTTGCTCCGGTCGTTCTCGCGTGCGCGGGTCGCGACGGCCGCGTGGCCGCTCCCGTAATACGTGAAGTCGAGTCCGCGGAGCGTGGTCCGGGACGTGGTCAGGGGAATCTGGATCACGGACGGGTCCTGGACCTCCGAATGGAGGGTCGACGCGACCGCGATCCGGGCGCGTCCGCCGTCGCCCCAGCCGGCGATGGTCACGCAGGGCTCGAGGACGACGACGAGGTCGTCCGCCGTCGCGATCCAGTACGTGCGGTCGTCCCCGCCGCGCACGTGCACCGTGCCGTGCGCCGCGCAAACCGCGGCGCCCCGGGCGATGGAACGCAGCGGCGCCGCCGCCGTTCCGGTGCCGCCGGGGTCGGCGTTCGCGTCCACGTAGACGTCCACGAGGCGGATCTTGAGGGGGAAGGCGGCGCCCCCGACGATCGTCTTCCCGGTCGCGGCGTCGGTGAGGCGGACCCGGGGGACGAAGTCGCCGGGCGCCGTGTAGGTCCACTGCGTCGTGGCCGACGCGCCGGAACGTTCGAAAGACCCGTCGCCGTCGAAGTCCCACTCGACGGTCACGTTTCCGGCGTTGCCGCCGTATTCGACGGCGAAGACGGCGACGACGGGGGCCGTGTTCGTCGGGAGGTCCGCCGTGAAATCCAGGATCTCGAAGAAATCTCCGGGATGCTCCGGCCCGGCGTCGAGCGGTTCGACGGCGCCGACGTAGGTCGCCGGATGGAAGACGGCCTGCTTGTCGATCGTCCCGGCGGCGCCGCAGGCGGTCGTCCGAACCCACGGGTAGCGCGTGGCGTTGAGCCGGTAGAAGTTGGTGCTCGTCGCGTCGGTCGTGTCCAAGAACTCCGGGGCGGCCGTCAGTGCGAGGTTGTTTGAGACCGCGAGGCCGGGCGAGTAGTCGTCGGGGAAGTTCCCGGGGGCCGTGCCGGCGACGAGGGCGGGGGCGAGCCAGGCGTTGCCGGTGAGGAACGATCCCTCCTGGAAGGAGCTCGTCCGGTTGTCCAGGGAGGTCGCGTTCTCGCGGATGACGCATCCGGACGGGGAGGCGATGACGAGGTTGTCGAAGATCCACGGCGCCCAGGCGATGCTGTTGACCTCGTCCACCTGGATGAAGCCGCTGCAGCCGACGACAGTGTTGTGGTGGAAGCGCGGTTGTTTGGCGTAGCCCACGTTGTTCCTTTTCCGGAAGACCGGGATGTCGCTCGAGACGAAGACGTTGTAGGCGATTACGCCGTACTTGAGTTCTTCGTAGTTGTCGCCGTTGGCGAAGATGGGGTTCGTGCAGTTGACGACGCGGTTCGAGACGAAGTAGCCGCCCGAGATGTACTGGTAGGGCTTGAAATAGCCCGAGCACGAGTCGTAGACGTTTCCGACGATCTAAGCGTCGTTGGGCAGCTTGATCGGTTGGAACGAACCGGCGCCGACATGGTCGAACCGGCAGTTCCGGACGACGAGCCGGGCGGCTTTCCCGCGGTCGGTCGTGAAAACCAGTCCGCCGTCGCCCCAGTCCTTTCCGGTCATGCCGGTCTGGACGAACTCGCAACCGTCGATGATGCAGTCGGCGGCGGCGAGAGAGAAAAGCTTTCCGCTTTGGCCGAACGAGTTGCCGGCGACGTTCTTGCTCCCCGCGTAGGAGTAGGTGAACGCGATGTTGTCGACCTCGAAGTGGTCCGATCCGGTGGGGACGGTGAAGACCACGGGGTTGTTGGCCGCGACCGACAGGTTCGCGTCGAGCGCGACGACCGGCTTCTGGGACGGGTCGGCGGCCGCGATCGTCAGGTCCGGAACGGAAACGGTCGCGAAGTCGCTTGCCGACGTGATTGCGTAGGTGCCGGACGCGACGTGGACGGTCGTCGGATCGCCGGAGAGGAGGTTCGCGGCGTCCACCGCCGCCTTGATCGTCGCGAACGGCGCGGCCTGCGAACCGTCGCCGCCGGATGCCGCCGCGGCGTCGACGTAGAGATCCGCGCCATGCGCGCGGAGGCCGACGGACAGAAGAACGAGCGGAAGGAGGATTCGCTTCATGGGAGGAGGTCTCCGGAGGCGGAGGTCTCGACGAAAAGCGGAACGGTTGCCAACCAGTCTATCGGACCGGCCCGTGAATGTCAAAACGTTTTCCTTGTGCCGCACGGATTCCCGATCGCCTGGAATTCCGGCAAAAGCCGGTCGATTGACGCCCCAAGGCGCATGTGCTACGCTTTGCCCTGCCCGCTTCGCGCGGAGGCGGCGCAGCCGCCGCCCGCGCGAAACGGACCTCGAACACGCAACGACAAGACTCCGTTCCCTCCGATCCATGGACGTTTCGATTCTCTCCGACGCGCAATCCCGCGCAGTCACGGCCGAAAACCCGACGGGCGGACCGGGGCTCGGCGGACTCGCCTCCGACGGTACCGGCGCCCGCGCCGCGCGCGACCTCGGTCCCGGCTGGAAAGTCTCGCCGAGCCGCGTCGTGCAGCCCGGCGAAACGCTCGTCCTCGCGGACGTCGCCGGCCCCGGTTGCATCCGCCACGTCTGGATCGCGGACGATTCGGACGTCGACCGCCGGCTCGCGATCCGTTTCCACTGGGACGGCGCGGACAAGCCGTCGGTCGAAGCGCCTCTCGGCGATTTCTTCGCCTGCGCGCTCCACGCGACCGAGCCCGGCACCCTCGCTTCGAACCCCGTCTGCGTGAACCCGCGGCGCGCCCTCAACTGCTGGTGGCCGATGCCGTTCCGGAAGCGCGCCCGCGCCACGCTCGAGAACCTCCACGACAAACCCGTGTCGGTCTACTGGCAGATCGACTGGGAGGCCGGGGAACAGCCCGCGGGGGCCGCCTACTTCCACGCGCAGTTCCGCCGCACGGACGGCGTCCCGGAACGCGGCGTCCACGTGATCCTCGACGGCGTGCGCGGCCGCGGGCACTACGTCGGAACCTACGGCTTCTGGGGCGTCCGCGGAGACGGTTGGTGGGGAGAAGGCGAAGTGAAGTTCTTCCTCGACGGCGACCGCGACGGCGCGACCGTCTGCGGCACGGGCACCGAGGACTACTTCGGCGGCGCGTGGAACTTCGACGACGGAGGCTACCGCGAGTTCTGCACGCCGTGGAGCGGCCTGGCGCACGTCCGCCGGCCCGACGGGCTGTACAAGGCCGTCCCGCGCTTCTCGCTCTACCGCTGGCACGTGCCGGATCCGGTCCGCTTCCGGTCGGACATCCGCGTCACCGTCCAGGATCTCGGCTGGCGCCCGGACGGGCGCTACCTTTCCCGGCACGACGACATTTCCACCGTCGCGTACTGGTACCAGGAGGAACCGTTCACGGACTTTCCGCCCTTCCCGTCCCGCGACGCGCTGGAAATCGTGTAGGGCCGGGAAGAACGGCGCCGCCTGATTCGCCCGCCGGACGGAGCGGCGCGGGACGGCCTAGAAGACGAAGCCGCCGCTCAGGTAGGCGAATGCGCCGGAGAAGTCGAGCCGGCCGATGCGGCGGTCGCAGTACGTCACGTCCGGCTTTTCCAGGTCGAACTGGTATCCGCCGCCGACGGCGATCCGGCCGCGGCCCTGCACGAACTCGAGCTGGAGGGCGGCGACGGCGAAGGACGTGTCGTCCACGTCGAGGTACCGGTCGGGGTTCCAGTAGAGGTCGCGCCGGTCGCCCCGGCGGCGGCGGTGGCGGTCGTAGTCGTCCTCCCAGTCCTCGACGTCCGTCGCGACGTAGCGGGCGCCGGCTTCGACGCGGACGGCGAGCGAGTCCCCGAGCGGGCACCGCAGCAGGAGCGAGGCGCCGACGGGCACGGCCGTGACGTCGGACTCGACTTCGCCCCACGGGTCGTCCCAGAGCAGCTCGGCGCCCTGTCCGCCGAATCCGGCCCAGAGGCCCAGCCAGCCGTTCGGCTCCCAGACCGTCAGGCCCAGGTCGCCGAACGCGGCGGCCGAATCCTTCCAGTCGTCGCCGTCGAAGAAAACGCCGCCGAGCCGGAGTTCGAAACCCCAGAGGACGGAATCGCCGCCGCCGGCGGGCGCGGGTTCGGGCGCGGGCGCGGCGGCGTCTCCGGCGCGGACGCACGCCGCGCAAACGAGGACCAGGAGGCAGGGAAGGATTCGTTTCATGTCGGTTCCTTTCGAGTCGCGGAAACGGCCGCCGGCGGCGGCCTGCACCGTGAACGCGTTCCATTCTACACGAATCGACGGCGGCCCGCAAGCGGGCCGC
>JAFPUX010000327.1 GCA_017413145.1 Kiritimatiellia bacterium
CGCCGTACTCGATGCCGTTGTGGACCATCTTCACGAAGTGGCCCGCGCCGTTCTCGCCGACCCAGTCGCAGCAGGGGGAGCCGTCCTCGACCTTGGCGCAGATCGCCTGGAAGATGGGCTTCACGATCGGCCACGCGGCGGGCGAGCCGCCGGGCATCATGCTCGGGCCCTTGAGCGCGCCCTCCTCGCCGCCGGAGACGCCGGTGCCGACGTAGAGCAGGCCCTTCTCCTCCACGAGCTTCGTGCGGCGGATCGTGTTGGGGAAGTGCGAGTTGCCGCCGTCGATGATCACGTCGCCCGGCTCGAGGATGCCGAGGAGCTTGCCGATCATGTCGTCCACGGCCGCGCCGGCCTTGACCATGAGGAACACCTTGCGCGGGCGCTCCAGGTTCGCCGCGAGCTCCTCGAGCGAGTGCGCGGGGATGAAGTTCTTCCCGGCGCCACGGCCGTTCACGAAGGCGTCGACCTTCTCCACGGTGCGGTTGTAGACCGCCACGGTGAAGCCCTTCGACTCCATGTTCATCACGAGGTTCTCGCCCATCACGGCGAGACCGACCAGTCCGATGTCTGCTTTGGTTTTCATGTGCGTGTTTGTTGGGTTGAGGAACGGCCCCGGGACGGCCGCGGCGCGGCCGTCCCGGGGCGAAAGGGGTTCAGAGGGCGACGGCCTTGCGGAGGAAGGGCAGGATGCCCGGACGCTCGGCGTCGAGTTTCTTCTGGGCGAGGCAGAGGTCGTAGTGGCTCTGGAGGTTCTGCCAGAACTCGGGCCCCGTGCCGAAGTAGATGCCGAGGCGGACGGCGGTGTCCGCCGTGATCGCGCGGCGGCCGTGGACGATCGCGTTCACGCGCGGGACCGGAATCCGGAGGTCCAGCGCCAGGCGGTTCTGGCTCAGGTTCATCGGATCCATGAACTCCTCCTTGAGGATTTCGCCGGGATGGACGAGGTTCTTCGTTCGGATCATGCTGCTCTCCTAGTGGTAGTCGACGATCTCCACGTCGTGGGCGCCGTCCCCCTCCCAGCGGAAGCAGATGCGCCATTGGTCGTTGATGCGGATGCTCCACTGCCCTTCGCGGTCGCCGTGCAGCGCCTCCAGCCGGTTGCCCGGCGGAATGCGGAGCGTCTCCACGCGGATCGCGGCTTCGATCATGTCCAGCTTCCTCAGCGCCACGCGGGAGAACGCGTGGAATCGGCGGCAGTCGCCGTTCCGTGCGAGCGCTTCGGTGTCCTTGGACTTGAACGAACGGATCATGGGCGGGCGGAACGGGAAAAAAGGCTATTACCTTTTGCGTAATATGTCAAGCGGAAACTGCTTGGTTGCGCCGCATCGGTCAGCGGAATTCTTTCCCGGAGATGTTCGACTTGCCCCAGGGGCGGGAGCGGTCTCGGTCGATCTGCAGTTCGGGGACGAGGACCTGGCCGGGATCGTCCGCGTCGACCGCGAAAACGAGCGGTTCTTCGATCTGGCGGTAGTCCGTCTCGGGGCCGAACAGGAGGTTCGTCCCGTACCAGTCCGTCCCGTGCGCGTAGCGAAGCCGGTAGGTCCCGAGCGGGACGAGGACCTCTGCGGTTTCGTCGCGGCGGACGAAGCACGAGAGCACGTCCTTTCCGGACTCGGCGTCCGTGAGCTTGGCGTAGACGTCCTGGTGGCGGAGCGCCGGCATGCGGAAGGGGACTTCGCGGGGGCGGTCCGTGAAAACCCAGACGGTTCCCGTCGCGGGGACGGGCTCCTTCTTGTGGTTCAGCATCCAGATGCCGTGCCGCGCCAGATTGAACAGGAAGACAAGGACGATAGTGAGCCACAGCGCCCGGTACTGATGCCGGAAGAAGGCGTAGATCCGGTTGAAGAAGGTGGGGGGATCGGGCTCGGACATGGGTGGGCTACTACAGAGAAGGGCGGAATCGGAGAGGCGGTCCTTGCAGGGAGCGGAGGCTAGCGCCATGCGCGGGTGGCGCTGCCGCCGGCGTTGTGGAAGCTACGGCCATTCGCTCGAGCCGACGATGTGCCCTTCGAGGGCGTCGCGGAGCGCGGAGAAGAAACTGCCGGAAGCGCCCCAGTCGAAATCGAAGATCATTCCGCCTCCGCCGCTGGCGGTGGCGCGGAGCCGGGTTTCGCCCGACGCGTCGTCGAGAACCGCGACGAGCGTGAGACGCGCCTTGACCCGGAAGTAGTACTGGTCGAAGACGAGCACGCGGACCTTGCAGGAGAGCCCGGGGATCCGGTAGTCGTCCACCTTCGTGGCGTCGCCGACGAGCCGGCGCTCGATGCAGGTCGCGGCATCGTCCACGGACAGGTCGAGGAGCAGCGTCGCCGTCTTCACGGGCAAGACCTACCGTTGGACGCGGGCGTTGCCGGCGTAGACGTCCCAGACCTGCTTCTCGTCCGCGGGCTCGGCGTAGTCGTTGAGCGAGCTCGCGGCCATCACGCCGGAGGCCCAGCCGAACTGCAGGCACTTTTCGCCGTCCCAGCCCTTCAGCACGCCGTAGAGCAGGCCGCCCGTGAAGCCGTCGCCGCCGCCGATGCGGTCCAGCACGTCGATCTCGCGCGGCTCCTCGACGAACCACTTGCCGTCGGCGCGCAGGATCGCGCCCCAGAGGTGGCGGCCGGCGGAGACGACCTGGCGGAGCGTCGTCGCGAACATCTTCGCGTTCTTGTACTTCTTCGCCACGGTCTCGATCATGCCCTTGAAGCTCTCGATCTTCGCGGCGAGGTCCTTGCCGCCGGCTTCCGGGCCCTTCATCCCGAGGCAGAGCTGGAAGTCCTCCTCGTTGCCGACGAGGATGTCCGCGACCGATGCGATCTGGTGGAACGCCCTCTTGAGCTCCGCCTCGCGCCCCTTCCAGAACGTGGCGCGGTAGTTCAGGTCGAACGAGACGAGCGTGCCGTGCTTCTTCGCGGCCTTCGCGAGCGCGAGGCAGGCCTTCGTCGTCTCGGGGCTCATCGCGGCGATGAGGCCGGAGAGGTGGAGGATCGCGACGCCCTTCTTCCCGAAGATGTCGGCCGTGTCGTAGTCCTTCGCGTCGAGCGTGCGCCCGACCTCGCCGGCGCGGTCGTTCCAGACGCGCGGCGCGCGCAGGCCGAAGCCGGAGTCGGCGACGTTGAACTGGTGCCGGTAGCCCCACGGCCCGCCCTGCGGGACCTCGGGGCCGGTGAACGCGATGTTGCGCGCCCGCAGCTGCGCCTTGATGAACGCCGCGAGCGGGCTTCCCGCCACGAAGCGCGTCATCACGAGGCACTCCGGGCCGAGGCTGCTCGTGACGTTCAGGACGTTCGTCTCGGCGCTCGTCGCCTGGAGGTAGAAGCGGTTGGAGTTGTGGACCGCCATGCGGTCCTCGGGGGTGATGCGCAGCCCCATGCTGGAGAGGCAGGCGACGGCCCAGCGGGCGTCTTTGCGGATTTTCATCGTTTGTGGTACTCCTTGAACCACCGGGCGAAGGCGGGCACGCCGACCTCGATCGGGGTTGTCGGCTCGTAGCCGAGCCTGTCGTGGATGCGGGAGATGTCGGCGTAGGTGGCGGGGACGTCGCCCGGCTGCATCGGCAGCAGCTCCATCCTCGGCTCGACGCCGAGCGCGCCGGCGAGCACCTCGATGAAGTGCATCAGCTCGACGGGCGTGTTGTTGCCGATGTTGAAGAGCTCCTCCGGGCCGAGGGCGTCCGACTCGACGCACGCGACGACGCCGGAGACGATGTCGTCCACGTACGTGAAGTCGCGCTTCATCCTCCCGTGGTTGAAGACCTTGATCGGGCGGCCGGCGAGCATCGCGTCCGTGAAGAGCCACGGCGCCATGTCGGGGCGGCCCCACGGGCCGTAGACCGTGAAGAAGCGCAGGCCGACCGTCTGCAGCCCGAAGAGGTGCGAGTAGACGTGGGCCATCAGCTCGTCGCTCTTCTTCGTGGCGGCGTAGAGGCTCACGGGCGCGTCGACGCGGTCGTCCTCGGAGAACGGCATCTTGCGGTTGCCGCCGTAGACGCTGGACGAGGACGCGTAGACGAGGCGCGGCAGGCCGTGGCGGCGGCAGCGCTCGAGGACGTTCGCGAAGCCGACGAGGTTGCTGCGCACGTAGGCGGCGGGGTTCTCGAGCGAGTAGCGCACGCCGGCCTGCGCCGCGAGGTTCACGACGGCGTCGAAGGGCTTCGGGCCGTCGAAGACGGCGCCGAGCGCCGCGTCGTCCGCCAGGTCGCCGCGCACCATGCGGAACGCGGGGTGCGGCGCGAGGCGCGCGGCGCGGGCCTCCTTGAGCGCGGGGTCGGAGTAGGCGTTGAAGTCGTCGAAGCCGACCACGGAGTGCCCGCGCGAAAGCAGGCGCTCCGACAGGGCGGCCCCGATGAACCCGGCGGCGCCGGTGACGAGGGCTCTCATCGCCGCGGGCTACTTCGCCGCGTCGGCGGGCTTCTCCTCCGCGGCCGGCTTCTCCTCCTCCGCGTCCGGCGGGGGCAGGCGGTCGGCGAGCTCGCGGATGTGGGCGAGGCGGGGGTTCTCCTCCGGCTTGAGGCCCTCGACCTTGATCGCGTAGCCGTTGGCCGTTTCGACGCGCGCCGTCAGGTCGAACTGGAGGACCTGGTCGCCGGACCGCAGGAGCGCGGTGCCGAGGTAGGATCCGTCGTCCTGGCGTTCGGTCGAGAAGGACGCGACCGAGACGTCGTAGCCTTCGGCGCGCCATTCGGCCACCGTCGCGTCGAGCATGCGGCGGGCGGTCCGCTCCTCGGTCGTGCCGTGCGGCATGAAGAGCGCGACGACCAGGAAGAGTCCGACGCACCCCGCCACGTAGCCGGCGGGACGCGCGACGCGGTCGCGGAAGACGACGCTCCAGACGGCGCCGAGGAAGAAGACCCACAGCGCGAGGCAGCGCAGCCACGAGGGGCAGGCGAAGCCGTCGCCGGCGAAGAGCGAAGCGACGCCCCAGCCGACCACGAGGGCGAAGAGGTAGAACGGCGCGAGCGCGACCTTGTCGAAAAGGCCCGTGCGGGCGCGCTTCTTCTCCTCCGGCGCGGGCGCGGGAGCGGGCTCCGGCGCGGGAGCGGGGGTTTCGGGAACGGGCGCGGGCTCGGCGGGAGCCTGCGTTTCGGGAACGGCGGTGTTTTCGGTTTCGTCTGTCATGGTGGACCTCGTTGCGGGACAGTCTACCTTTTCGTCCCTCCCGTGTCCAGCGTTTTCCGCCTGCGGCGGGCGCCGGAAACGGAAAGGCCGGGCGGCGGGGGCCGTCCGGTCTTCCAATGGTGCTCGGGAAAGGACTCGAACCTTCAATCCCGAAACGGGACCAGCACCTCAAGCTGGCGTGTCTGCCAATTCCACCACCCGAGCAAGGTCGTGATGACGGCGGGGGAGTCTAGTAAATCGCGGCCGCCGTGTCAACCGGTTTTTTCGCGCCGTCGGACCGCTTGCGGCGGCGGCGCCCTTCTGCTAGACTCCGCGGCAACAAACCGGACGGAACATCCACCATGCTACCCCTTGAAGAGATCGAGCCGCGGCTCGCCCAGTTGCGCAAAGGACTGGCCGAAATGCGAGGCTATCTTTGACGTCGACGGCAAGCGCAAGACCGTAGAGGAACTGGAGGCGTTCGCCGCCTCGCCGGATTTCTGGAACGACCAGAAGGCGGCGCAGGAGACGATCGCGAAGACCAACGCCGCGAAGGCCGTGCTGCGGCCGTTCGACGAGGTGTCCGCCGGCTTCGCGGACGCCGAGGCGATGCTCGAGCTCGCCCTCGCCGAACCCGAGGGCGAAGCGCGCGACGCCGCGCTCGCCGAGGTCGCGCCGCTCCTGGAGGGCGCGGAGACCGCGTTCGGGGAGCTGCGCACGCGCTCCCTCCTGAACGGCCCGATGGACCGCTGCAACGCGTTCCTCACGCTGCACGCCGGCGCCGGCGGCACCGAGGCGTGCGACTGGGTGTCGATGCTGCTGCGCATGTACACCCGCTACGCGGAGCGCGCGGGCTTCCAGTTCGAGATGCTCGACCAGACGCCCGGCGACGAGGCCGGCCTCGTGACGTGCACCTTCGCCGTGCGCGGCCCCGACGCCTACGGCCACCTCAAGGCCGAGCGCGGCGTCCACCGGCTCGTGCGCATCTCGCCCTTCGACGCCAACGCGCGCCGCCACACGTCGTTCGCGTCGCTCGACGTCGTCGCCGAAATCGAGGACGAGGTCGAGGTGGACATCCGCCCGGAAGACCTCGAGATCGACACGTTCCGCTCCGGCGGCGCCGGCGGCCAGCACGTGAACAAGACCGACTCTGCGATCCGCATCCGCCACGTGCCGACGGGCATCGTCGTGACGTGCGACGCCGAGCGCTCGCAGTTCGCCAACCGCAAGAAGGCGATGGCGATCCTCAAGGCGAAGGTCTACGAATACGAGCAGGACAAGAAGCGCGCCGCGCTGGAGCGTTTCTACGGCGAGAAGGGCTCCATCTCGTGGGGCAACCAGATCCGGTCCTACGTGCTGCAGCCCTACACGATGGCCAAGGACCTGCGCACCGGCCACGAGACGGGAGACGTGCACCGCGTGCTCGACGGCGACCTGGCGCCGTTCATCGCCGCGTGGCTCGAATGGAAGAGCCGCGGCTCGCCCCGCGTGAAGGGCGCCGCCGACGCCGCGGACTAGCGGCGCGCGGGGACGCGCGCCCTCCCCGGCCGCCGCGAAAAAGGAAAAGGCCCGGCCCCGCGACGCGGGAGCCGGGCCTTTCCGTTCGGCGGACCGGACTAGATCAGGCTCTTGTAGAGGGCCGCGATCTGTTTCTCGGTGACGTCGCGCGGGTTGCCGGGGCGGCAGGCGTCGACGTAGGCCGAATGGGCGAGGAACGGGATGTCCTTCGCCTTGACGATCTGTTTGAGGTCCGGCGGGATGCCGACGTCCTTGCCGAGCTTCGCGACCGCGTCGCACGCGGCCTTGCGGACCTTGGCGAGCGGCATCTTGTCCGCGCCCTTCACGCCCATCGCGGCGGCGACGGCGGCGTAGCGCTTGCCGGTGGCCGGGGCGTTGAACTTCATCACGGGCGGCAGCAGGATCGCGCAGGCGACGCCGTGCGGCGTGTCGTAGAACGCGGAGAGCGGGTGCGCCATCGAGTGGGCGATGCCGAGGCCGACGTTCGAGAAGCCCATGCCGGCGACGTACTGCGCCAGCGCCATCTTCTCGCGCGCCTTCTCCTTCTTCTCGCCCTTGCCGTTCACCGAGTCGCGCAGGTACTGCGCGATGAGCTCGATCGCCTTGAGGTGGAACATGTCCGTCATGTCGTTCGCGGCGCGCGTGATGTAGCCTTCGATCGCGTGCGTGAGCGCGTCCATGCCCGTCGCGGCGGCGAGCTTGTCGGGCATCGAGAGCATCATGTCGGAGTCGACGACGGCGATCATCGGGATGTCGTGCGGGTCGACGCAGACGAACTTGCGGTCCTTCGCGCGGTCGGTGATGACGTAGTTGATCGTGACCTCGGCGGCGGTGCCGGACGTGGTCGGGACGGCGATCGTGAAGACCGCGGGCTTCTTCGTCGGGGAGAGGCCTTCGAGCGAACGGACGTCCGCGAACTTCGGGTTGTTCACGATGATGCCGATGGCCTTGGCGGTGTCCATCGAGGAGCCGCCGCCGATGGCGACGATGCAGTCGGCCTTCGCGGCCTTGAACGCCTTGACGCCGGCCTTGACGTTTTCGATCGTGGGATTCGGCTTGATGTCCGAGAAGATCTCGAACTTGACGCCGGCCTTCTTCAGCAGGTCGGTGACCTTGGCGGTCGTTCCGATCTTCACGAGGACGGGATCGGACGCCACGAAGACTTTCTTGAAGCCGCCGTCCTTGATCAGGCCGGGGATTTCGGCGATCGCGCCCTTCCCGTGGAAGGAGATGCCGTTGAGGTTGATGCGGTATGCCATGGTTGGCTTCCTTTGGTGTTGGTTTTGCGGGCGCGGGGCGGGACCCCGGCCGCGGGTTTGTCTTTCGTCCGGACCGGCGGCGGGCGGGACCCGGGCGGCGGAACGGGCGGCTATTCTAGACCGCCCGCGGGGGCAAGTCAACTTGGAATTCGCGCGCGGATGTGGTAGAATGGCCGGCATGGAACTCTCCCCCCTCGCATCCGGCGCCGGCCTCTGGTCGGTCGTCCCGCCGATCCTCGCGATCGTGCTCGCCCTCCTCACCAAGGAGGTCGTCTTCTCGCTGCTCGTGGGCGTGCTCGCCGGCGTCGGCATCTACGCCACGGCCGCCCCGCTCCCCGCGGTCGACGTCCCCGTCGCGGTCGTGTCCCTCGTACGCGGGAGCATCGGGGACGGCGAGCACCTCTCGGTCCTGGTCTTCGCGTTCTTCATGGGCCCGCTCATCGCCGCCATGACGCGCGCCGGCGGCGCGCAGGCGTTCGGCGCGTGGGCCGTCCGCAACCTCAGGAGCGCGGTCGGCGCGCAGCTCGCGACCGTCGTCTTCGGCCTGCTGTTTTTCGTCGACGACTACTTCAATTGCCTCACGATCGGCAACGTGATGCGCCCGGTGACGGACAAGTTCAGGATCTCGCGCGAGAAGCTCGCCTACTTCACGGACGCCACCGCCGCGCCGATCTGCGTGATCGCCCCGATCACGACCTGGGCCGTCACCGTCGTCGGATACTACAACGACGGCTCCGGCTCCAGCGGCATGGGGGCGTTCCTGCGCGCGATTCCGTTCAACCTCTACTCGATCCTCTCGATCCTGATGGTCCTCTGGCTGGCCGTGCGCCGCAACGGCGACTTCGGGCCGATGGCCGAGGCCGAGGCGCGCGC
>JAFPUX010000328.1 GCA_017413145.1 Kiritimatiellia bacterium
TCGACGAGGCTCTTTCCGCGCTCGCAACCACGGCCGGCATCCATCCGGTTCGCTTCGGACACCACCGAGTGGGCGTGCCGCACTTTCCGTTCTCCGTCTACTATGATGTCGAGGGCGAAGACGTGGTCGTGAAGGCCGTCCCTCGCCGACCGCTAAGCGGGCCGCCCGTGGCGGGGTGCGGACCCCGCCACGGGCGATGCAATATTCCGGGGGGCTCGTCCGTTTCTATGGTGGGCGGCGAAGGCGCCGTCCGGAAAACCACGGGAGAACCGAGATGAACGCCACCGCCACGATCCGTTCCTTTTTCGCCGCGCTGCTGTGCGGCGCCGCCGCCATCGCCTCCGCGCAGGAGGCACGGCGCGAAGTCAACCCCGACGCGAAGCTGCACCGCTTCAGCACGACGGTCGAGAAGGAGCGGCCGGAGCTCGACGAGGAGACGAAGCGCCTCATCGCCGCGTTCCGGCGCGATCCCTCGGACGCCAGCCGCGCCGCGCTCCGCGCGAAGGTCGCCGCGAACTACGATGCCGTCCTCGCCCGCAAGAAGGCGAAGCTCGCGGAGCTGGAGAAGACCGCGAGGGATCGGAGCAAGGTCGACGAGATGCAGGTCATCGTGGACGAGATGCTGCGCGACCGCGAGGCGCGCATCGACGCGACGATGGCGCGCTTCTCCGACGCGCGGCTCCGCCCGGGCCTCCGCGACGGCGAGGAGCCCTACAAGGCCGTCCTCGGCGCGAAGGGCCGCAACGTCTCGATCGGCTGCACGCCGGTGACCTGCGCCGAATACGCGGCGTTCCTGAAGGCGACGGGGCGAAAGGCGCCGAAATACTGGCCGGGCGGCGCAATGCCGCCGGACCGGGCCGACCACCCCGTCGTGTGGGTGTCGTTCGACGACGCGCTCGCCTACTGCGCCTGGCTCGAGGCGGCGGATCCGGCGCACCGCTACCGCCTCCCGACCGAGGAGGAATGGGAGCTCGCCGCCGGACACATGCCCAAGGACGCCGATTTCAACTGCAACTCCGTCATCGCGGAGGAGCTTCTCAAGAAGGACCCGGACCGCCGGGTGACGTTCGTCCATCCGAAGTCCTCCCGGAAAGGCGAGAGCCTCCCGCTGAAGGACGTCCTTTCGACGGACGGCGGCCACGTGCGGGGATGGGTGGACCACGGCGACTACACGGGATTCATCTACACCGACCTCTTCAAGGAAATCAACGACGCGGGGGGCAATACAACCAGCGTCGGGGCCTACGCGGGAACGAAGGGCGCGTGCGGCGGCGTGGACTTCTGGGGCAACTGCTGGGAGTGGACCTCGACCGAGATCATCGCCACGAACGGGGCGGAGAAAGGCCAGAAGGTCAAGGAAATCAAGGGCGGGTCGTGGTATGCAAACCGCGCGAGCTGCCGCACCGAATCGCGCGGCGAGGGGCGCGCGCCGTCGCTCGGCTACAACACCGTCGGCTTCCGCGTCGTCCGCGAGGACCGCGAGTAGCGACCGCCATCGTCAGGCTAGAGCGGTTTCATCTATTCTGTAGCCGTTGAAAGGTAGGGACGTTTCCACGAAACGTCCGTAAGGTCGGACGCGCCGTGGGCGCGTCCCTACCTTGGAAACGGCTACACTTTTTCTGAAACCGCTCTAGGCCAACGCGTGCTTTTCCATCCGCACGTGCGGGATGCCGGCCTCGACGACGTCCGGGTCGAGGTAGAAGCAGCGCTGCCCCGCGACGAACACTTTCGCGCGGATGCGCAGGATCGCGTAGAGCTCGCCGGGCGAGAGCTCGGAGAAGGTCTTGGAGAAGGATTTCACGCCAGCGGGTGTCATGTGCGCGGATTCTAGCAGAACGCCGCCGCCGATGGCGCGTTCAGGACGGTCGCCGCGCCCTTGCCGCGCGAAAGGCCCTCATCGTCATGCCGTAGCGCGCCTTGAAGGCTCGCTTGAGGTGCGCGGGCGACTCCCATCCGCAGAGGCGGGCTATCGGCTGCAGCAGCTGGTGCCGGTTTGAAAGCAGAGCCTCGACTCTCTCGAAGCGCTTGTCCAGAATGGCCTGGTGCACCGTCGCCCCGGTTTTGGCGTGGAAGTCGATTTCGAGGCTGCGGCGCGAAACGCCGCAAGCCTGCGCCACGTCGGCGACCGCGATGCCGTCCGCGGCGTGCTCCTCTATGAATGCCCGGGCCTTCCGCGTGATGGCGCTGCTTGGCTGTGCCGGGATGCTCGATCCCCGCCTGACCAGCTCCGAAGGCGCAACCAAGAGGCGACCGCCTTCCCCGCTGTCCATGAGCCTTGCCAGCATCAAGGCGGCGCTTCTGCCCACGCCATGGTGGTCGAGCGCCACGGAACTCAATCGCGGCGAAAGCGTCTCGCAAATCATCGCGTTGTCGTCCACGGCAACGACGGCGACGTCGCGCCCGAACGCAAGCCCGGCCTCCGCGATCTGCGGGTAGATTTCGGCGGCGACCTCGTCGTTGGCGGCGAATAGCGCCACGGGGCGCGGCGCCCGGCGCAGGACCGCCGCCACGTCGTGCGCGCGAAGGTTCCCCAGGTCCAGCTCGGCGAAGGGGATTTCGGCGCGGGCGGCAAAGGCCCTTGCCTCGCGGCCGCGCAGATGCGACCAGGCGGCGCCCGCGTGGCCGGTGGCGAATACGAGCGAGGCCGGCCCTGTCTTCGAGAGCTCCCGCAGCGCCATGCGGGCGACGGCGGCGGAGTCGGTGGCCACCGAGCCCGCGCCGGCCGCGCCGGCCTTGTCCAGATAGACGCAGGGAATGCCGCGCCATGCGGCCGCCGGCGGCCGCCCGTCCTTCGCAAGCGGCCAGTAGCCCTGCACGATCACGCCATCCGGCGAAATGCCCCGGACGAGCCTGCGCGCGGATTCCGCATCGCGCACGGAGGAGACCACAAGCAGCCGCCAGCCGCGCTCCCGCGCAACGGACCGCATGCCGTCGAACTTGCCTTGATGGCTGCTGCCGATCGAGTCTATGAATGCCAGGACGGTCTTCATGAAGGGCAATGCTAGCAACGCCGCGCGTCGGTTGTCAAGGCACCCGGCGCACCCGGCGTGGCGTGGGCGAAAGGATGCGAACGCATCGCCGATCGCATCCACGTCCCGCCCGCGCTCTGCGCAAAATGCGACATTTTTTGTTTCGCGTAATGCGATGTTTTCGGACGGTTTATGGAGTAGGATAGTCGCGTGCCGCCATTCGGGCGGCGCAAGGTTCGCTTTCGGGCGAGGGGAAAGTTCGAAATGAAATTCGCAATCCGCAATCCCAATGTCTGCGCCGCGCTGGCTGCGGCCCTCTGGCTGCCCGCGGCCGCGTCGGCCGCGACCTACCATGTCGCGACCACCGGCAGCGACGACAACGCCGGCACGGCGGCGGCGCCGTTCGCGACGCTCGCGAAGGCGGTCGGGGTGGCGGCTGACGGCGACACGATCCGGCTCTCCGCCGAGACGCACACCGTCACGGCGGCTCTCTCGCTCGCCGCCGGCGTCCAGATCCTCGGCGCGACGGACGACCCGGCGGACACGACCGTCCGGCGCGCGGCCAACGGCTACAACATCTTCTCGTCGATTGCGTCGGTCGACGCGCTCGTGGCCGGGATATCCTTCGCCGTCCCGTCGATTCAGGAAAATGTGAGCGCTATCGGGACGTTCACCGCCGGCACGATTTCCAACTGCGTGTTCACGGGCTTCTGTTCAAAAGGCTACGGTGGCGCAATCAGCGAGATGAAGGGTGCGGCCAACGACAGCTGCGTCGTCGCGGACTGCACCTTCACCGGGTGCTATTCCGGGAACGGCGTCATCATTTCCGGCGGGGCGATCAGAATCACCTCGAACGGCTACGGGACGATTCGCGGCTGCCGCTTCATCGACAACAACTCGCGCGGCGGCGGCGGCGCCATCGCGTCGAATTCGACCCGTCCGCTGATCGTGGACTGCCTCTTCTCCGGCAACTGGTCGGGGCACGGGCAGATGAACAACAGGACGAGCCCGGGCAGCGGCGGCTGGGGCGGGGCCGGCGGCGCCGTCAGTTGCGACCAGTCGGCCGGCATGACGGTCTCGAACTGCGTCTTCGCGTCCAACAAGGTCGTCCTGCCGATTGGCACGGGGACTGCCCTGACGATCAGCGGCAACGGCTCGCGCAGCGGCGGCGCGGCCTACGGCTGCAACCTCTACCGCTGCGTCGTCACGAACAACGCGGCGACGGTCGGCGGCGGCGGCCTCTACGGCGGCAAGGCATACGACTGCCTGATCGCCGGCAACACGGCGGGCAGCGGCAACGGCGGCGGCACGCTGGGCACCGCGCTCTACGGCTGCACGGTCGCGGGCAACACGACCGGCGGCAACGGCGGCGGCTCCTACGGCGGCTCGGCGGTCAACTCGATCGTCTATGGCAACACGGCCGCGTCGGACGACAACTGGAGCGGCACGACGTTCTCCTATTCCTGCACCACGCCCGCCGCGAGCGGGACGGGCAACATCTCGTCCGCACCGGCGTTCAAGGACGACTGGACGCTCAAGGCCGGTTCGCCTTGCATCGACGCGGGCGACGACAGCTCGGCTGTTCAGGGCGAAGACCTCGCCGGGGCCGCGAGAATCCAGGGCACGGCCGTCGACATGGGCTGCTACGAGCGCGACCCGTCGCTCGTCGAGTTCGCCGTCGCGGCTGTCGTGACGGGCGAGACGTTCGGCTACGATTCGCTCGCCACGTCCTTCTCCGCGACGGTCAGCGGCAACACGACCGGCGAGGATCCGTCCTACGCCTGGGACATGGGCGACGGCACGACGTATTCCGGGACGGACAAGGCGGCGGTTTCGCACACCTATTCCGCGCCCGGGGTCTATACCGTCACCTGCACGGCGACGGCGGGGGCCGAGATCGACACGGCGACGCTCGCGGGCGCCGTCACCGTCGGCACGAGCGGCCCCGTCTACGTGAACGCCGCCGGCTCCGGGACGATTCCCTACGATACCGCCGAAAAGGGCGCAACGACAATCGCAGCCGCCTTGGCGTTGCTCAAGGAGGGCGGCATCGTCTATGTCACGAACGGCTCATACAATCTCTCCGCGACGGTGACGATTTCGGGCGGCACGAAGCTCGTCGGCTGCGGCACGACGGTCGGGGATGTCGTAATCAAGGCGGCGCAATACGTCCGGCCCTTTGTCCTCGAAGGGAGCGGATCGGTCATCTCCGGCATCCGCATTCAGGACACGACCGCGCCCAACACGTCCGTCGCGAGCGACTACCCGCACGCCGGAGCGGCGATTCTCGTGCGCGGCGGCACGGTCACGAACTGCGTCTTCTACAACTGCAAGACATCAACCGAGAGCTCGTCCATCAAGGACACGGACAACCTCCAGATCGAGAACTGCGGGGCGGTAATGCTTATCGGCGACGCGACGGTCGCGGACTGCTTTTTTACCAACTGCTTCTCGCAGGCGGGAAGCGGCGTGAACGGCGGCGGGGCGATCCAGGTCAACCGCGGCCACGGCGTCATCAGGGGCTGCGACTTCTACGGCAACACGGCGCGGGCGAGCGGCGGCGCGATTCACGTGCCGACGGCGCGCGGCGCGACGGCCGAGATCTGGAACTGCACCTTCCGCAACAACCAGGGGAGCGGATTCAACGGCTACGGCGGCGCGGTGAGCGGCGGCGGGGCGGGGACCGTCCTCTACAACTGCCTCGTCGAGGGCAACTACACGACCAGTCGTTCCACCGACGACCGCTGCTCCGGCGGCGGCGTCTACAACGCGACGCTCGTCAACTGCACGGTCGTCGGCAACTACATCAAGCAGACGGCCGGGAGCGCCGGGCACTTCGGCGCGGGGGTCTACAAGTGCGCCGTCACGAACTCGATCGTCTGGGCGAACTCCAACACCGTCGACAATGTTCTCTGCAATTGGTCCGCGGGCGACACCGTCACCACCTTCGGCTACAGCTGCACCGCGCCCGCCGCGGGCGGCACGAAAAACTTCGATGCCGATCCTTGCTTCCGCGACATTTCCGGCGGGGATTGGCGCCTCTCGACGGGGCTGAACAAGACGGTCCGTTCGCCGCTGTTCGGCAAGGGACTCGTCATGGACTGGATGTCCGCCGCCGCCGATCTGGACGGGCTTTCCCGGCTCTTCGGAGGCAGGGTCACCCCTGGCTGCTACGAGAGCGTCTACCCGCTCGCCGCGACCGTGATTATCGTAAAGTAGGCTTGTCGAGGCACGCCGCCACGCTTCGCGACAGGACGGGGGATGCCGAAGGCACCCTTGGAGCACATCATCGGCAAGCGCGCCCACGAGGCGTAGCCGCCTCGCGCCGTGGCGGGGTGCGGACCCCGCCACGGGCGATGCAATATTCCGGGGGGCTCGTTCGTTTCTATGGCGTGGGCGGAGTGGGTGCCGCCCGGAAAACCACGGGAGAACCGAGATGAACGCCACCGCCACGATCCGTTCCGTTTGCGCCGCGCTGCTGTGCGGCGCCGCCGCCTTCGCCTCCGCGCAGGAGGCGCGGCGCGAGATCAACCCCGAGGCGAAGCTGCATCGCTTCAGCACGACGGTCGAGAAGGAGCGGCCGGAGCTCGACGAGGAGACGAAGCGCCTGATCGCCGCGTTCCGCCGCAATCCGACGGAAGAGAACCGCGCCGCGCTCCGCGCGAAGGTCGCCGCGAACTACGACGCCGTCCTCGCCCGCAAGAAAGCGAAGCTCGAGGATCTGAAAAAGACCGCGCGCGA
>JAFPUX010000329.1 GCA_017413145.1 Kiritimatiellia bacterium
GCGGGGCGGCGCAGTGAAAAGTGAAAAGAGAAAAGTGAAAAGAGGGGGGGAGGACCGGCGGGACGGGCGGGGACCGGCGGGATCGGCAAGGGGGAGGCGGCGGGGAGGGGCGACAAAAATGGAGGGGGGAGGGGAAAAGGCTTGATGGGGAGGGTGGGGAGGAGTAAAATAGTCTCGCAAGTGTTGTTTCCGAAGAGGAGAAGAAGACGATGAAAAAGATTGGCATTTTGGCGGTCATGGCGGCGGCGGTGTCGGCGGCGGCGTCCGGCGCGACGATCAACATCGGGACGCTGGAGGAGTTGCAGCTGTTCATGCAGAACGCCCACAATCCGCCCTACTACGCGGGCGACACGGTCAAGCTCACGGCCGACATCGACTGCGGGGGCGGGCAGTTCACGTCCGGCTACTCGCCGGTCGGGACGGTTTTCAAGGGCACGTTCGACGGGCAGGGGCACAAGATTTTCAATTTCTCCAACAAGGGGAATTCCCCCGGCACCGGGAACGAGGGCAAGTACGGCGTGGCGATGTTCGACATCGCGCGCGACGGGGCGGTGATCAAGAACCTCACGCTCGAAGGGAACTTCGACGACGGCGCGGCGAGCCCCGACTATGCGGCGGCGTTCGCGGCCTACGCGATCGGCAACACGAACGGGACGCTCGGCCTCACTCTCGATAACTGCCACTTCAAGGGGCGCGTGTCGAACTACCGCTCGGCCGCGGCGTTCGTCGGATACGCCGTACACGGCACCGGCGCGCCGGACGGCCGGGTCCTCTACATGACGAACTGCACGGCGGACGGGACGGTTTTGTCCGACAACTCGTACGTAGTCGGCGGGCTCGTGGCGAACGGCGAGGCCGTCGAGGCGGCGGATTGCTCGTTCGAGGGGGCCGCGACCGGACGCTGGACGCTCGGCGGACTCATCGGCAGGGCGGTGGACTGCTCCTTCGAGCGTTGCTCGTTCGAGGGGACGCTGGGGTCGGAGTCCGACGTCCCCGGCGGCTCGAACGGCGGCTGCGGCGGGCTGGTGGGCTTCGCCTCGAACTCGGTTTTCCGCGCGTGCTCGTCGGACGCGGACATCGCGTGGAACATCAACACGGATCCCTACGACCCGGATGGGCGCATCGATTCCTACAACTTCACCGCCGATGGCGGCGCGGCGGGCGTGACCTGCGGTTCGTCCGCCTTCTACGACTGCACGGCGGCCGGGACGCTGCTGGCCAAGCACGGCTACGGCGGCGGGTTCGTCGGCTGGACGGCGGGCTCCGAAATCTTCTCGAACTGCGTGACGGAGGTCACGCTCCAGCCGGACGCTAGATACAGCAACACGCACGGCCACGGCGGTTTCGCGTCGACCGTCGCCTCCGACGGCGCGCTTTTCGTCGATTGCACGACGCGCTCGCAGGGGAACAACATCGTCGGCGGTTTCTTCAACAACCAGCACCCGCGGAAGGGCTTCACCGTCGGCTCCAACACCTTCCGCCGTTGCCACGTGGAAAATGTCCCGGCCCAGAGTGCCGGTTTCTGCTCGGGCGCGTGGAACTGCACCTTCGAGGGCTGCACGGTGCGCGGCGGAACGGGAGACGCCGGCTTTGTCTACAGCGCCGGCCGGCAGCCGGACAACCAGTGGGACTCCAACTACAGCTACGAACAGACCAGCACCTACACCGACTGCTCCGTTCTCGGCACGCGGGCGCCCTTCGGCTTTGTCGAGTGGTCCAACTACAGCGAAAAGAACGGCCACACCAACGTCTTCCGCCGGTGCCGCGCGGGGTGCATCTACGGGAACAGCGACCTCTCCGGCGCCACCGACGCAGGTTTCGGCTACACCCTCAGCAAGGGAACGCTCATCGAGGACTGCGCGGCCTACGGCATCGCGGACTTGGGCGATTTCGACGGCGGCTTCGCAGCCTCCGTCAGCTCCGGCGCGACGATTCGCCGCTCGGTGGCCGCCGTGATCCCGCGCGCCACCGACAACCGGACCGCGGGCTTCGCCTACACCCTCTATTCCGGTGCAGTCGTCGAGGACTGCTACGCGGTCTGCGGCCCCGTCTCGTCGGCGGTTTGGGGGAACGGCTACTACGACTACCAGATTGACTATCAGGGCGGGTTCGTGAAAAGCTGCCGAATCGGCCAGACCGAGGGCAGCTCGCCGATCCGGCGCTCGTTCGCGCTTTGGCCCGTCCCCGCCACGACCTGCCCCTACGTCGGCTCGTTCGCGGCGGTCACGCCCTACAGCGACTACTCCACCAACTACTTCGAAGACTGCTACCGTCCCGAGGAATCGCCAATCGGCGACTGCAACAACTCGGATGCGGAAGGTGTGGAGGCGCTTAGCAAAGCGGAGTTCGCGACGGCGACGGCGGCGACGATGCCGAACTACGATTTCAACCATGTCTGGCACGCGCCGAACGGGGCCGCGTCGAGCCCGTATCTCGACGCATCGGTGGACGAAAACGGCGATTTCTGGTTCCTCGCGGCGGTGATTGGCGCGGAGGGGCGGATTCTCGTGAACGGGGAAGCGCCGAAGGAGGCGTATGCGGCGGGGGCGCGCCTCAAGGTCAAGGCGGTCGCGGACGATCCCGACCTGCCGTTCGCGGGTTGGGTGGGCGAAGGCTTCGAGGACCCGGCGGCGCAGGAGACTTGGTACACGGTGAAGAACGTTTCCGCCATCGCCGCGAAGTTCTGCACTCCGATTTACACGGTGAATGACTGGACGAACATGGTCCATGCCAGCTCCGAATCCAGCATCACGGGCGCCTATGCGCTCATGAACGACCTCGACTTCACCGACTACCTGGCGGCGAACGGCTGGAACTATGTCACTCCCTACGGCACGTTTGCCGGGAAATTCTTCGGACAGGGGCACACGATCCGCGGGCTTGTTTCGACGAACGGCTATTTCAGCACGACGCGGGCGCTCTTCGACAAGATCTCGGACGGCGCGGAAATCCGCGACCTCACGGTCGAATCGGCCGTGTATCCGGGCAGCGGCATCGACAACGACTACAACACCGTCTGCATGGCGGGCCTCGTGCGCGAAGTCGGGAGCGGCTGTCTCATTTCCAACTGCCACACGCGGGTTGACTACCACGGCCAGTTCCCGCCTTGGGCGGAGGAGCACGCCTATGCGACGAGCAAGTACTACGGCCTCGCCTACAACGTCAGCGGGACGGACATCCGCATCGTCGATTGCTCGGTGGAAGGGACGATGGCCGGATGCTCGGAGGTGGCGGGCCTCATCGGATACGCGGACCTCACGGGCGGCGAAATCGCGCGGTGCAGCGCGATGGGCCATTTCAGCGCGACGAACAGCCGGAGCAGTCCCTACGGGCGGGCGAGCGGGTTCGCGGGGGAAATCACGCTGCGGAACGGCGCGACGGTGCGCGAGTGCTTCGCGGCGGGCGTGGTCGAGGGCGCGTACTACGGGAGCGGCTTCGCTTACCAGATAGCGTTGTGTGACGACCAGTCCGTGGTGCGCGACTGCTACTCTACGGCGGAGGTCGTCACCCGCGAAGGCGGCGGCATCAACGACTACGGCAATGCGACGGGCTTCGCCCAGCGCATCAACGACAACAACGACGAAGGCGGCGTGACAATCGCCAACTGCTGGTTCGGCGGCACGGCGAGGGCGTTGAGCGAGAACGGGCACTCCTACGGATTCGCGTATTATCCGGATCCGTATGGCGACATTGCGTACGAGAACTGCAAGTTCGTCCAGTCCGGGAACGCGGGCGAGGAGATGGAGGGGACGACGGGGGTGGCGGCGATCGCGAAGGGGGCGCGGCTCGACTCCGACTCGTGGCCCGGGTTCGATTTCACCGATGTCTGGGCAATCGACGAGTTCGCGACCTCGCCGTATTTCCCCTGGTCGCTGAAGGACGGCGGATTCCGCCTCTTCGCGATGGACGAGGAGCCGGGAACGGCCATCTCCCACCCGGCCGTCGCCGAGTTCGGTGCCTATACCCACGTCACCGCCGACTCGGAGCGGGCGCTCGTCGTCGATGCGTGGTGCGGCGCGGCGGACTACCGCAACGACACGCAGCCGATGGCCGATGTCCTCGGCGACAACCACCGGACCCTCCGCTGCACGTGGAAGGCCGCGCCGGAACCCGATCCGGCGGTGACGCAGACCGTGGTTTTCGTCGGCTACGGCGGAACCCCCGACACGCAGACGGCAACGTACGTGCAGGGCGGGAAGTACGACCCGCTGCCGGACGACCCGGCGTTGGCGGACCGCGTGTTCGGCGGGTGGTTCTCGCTGCCGGAGGGAGGGGCGGAGATCACGACGAATTCGACGGTGACGGCGGTGTCCAACCGGACGCTGTACGCGCATTGGAAGGCGTACCAGACCGTGACGTTCGAGCCGAACGGCGGGACGTGCGAGCCGCAGGGGGCCGTGTACGAGGTCGGCTTCCCCTACGGGGCGTTGGCGACGGGGGTGCGCGAGGGGTACACACTGGCCGGGTGGTTCGACGCGGCGGAGGGCGGGACGCAGGTGACGCCCGCGATGACGGCGGCCGAGGCGGGGGCGAAGACGCTCTATGCGCACTGGTCGGCGAACCAGTACAGCGTCGGGCTGTTCCGGATCAGTGGCACCGGCGGGACGACGAACGTCATGGCGACGTTCGATTCGCCGATGCCGGCAATCAAGCCCCCGACGGGCTACACCGGCCACACCTTCGAGGGGTACTGGACCGAGCGCGACGGCGCAGGGACGAAGTACTACAACGCCGACGGCACGAGCGCGCGCGACTGGGACATCGCGGCGGCGACGAACCTCTACGGGTACTGGCCGGGGAACCGGTACACCGCGACGTTCGACAAGCAGGGCGGCACCGGCGGCTCGTCGAACGCGGCGGTGACGTACGACCAGATCGTTCCCGCCGTCACGATCCCGGCGCGGACCGGCTACGATTTCCAGGGCTACTTCACGGAGCCGAACGGCAAGGGCACCCAGTACTGGCGTTACAACGGCCAGGGCGACGCGTACTGGATGCTGACGGAGGACAGGACGCTCTATGCGTCGTGGTACGCGAAGTTCTACTCCGTGTCCTTCGACAAGCAGGGCGGTTCGGGCGGCTGGTCGAACATCGGCGTGTCCTACGGCGAGATGCTGCCGTTCATGGGCGAGCTGCCGACGAAGGACGGTTGCTCGTTCGGCGGCTACTGGTCCGAGCCGAACGGCGGCGGCGTCCAGTATTACGCCGCGGACGGCGAGCCCCTCCGGAGCTGGACCACGGACGGCAACGGGAGGCTGTACGCGAAGTGGACGGGGGCCGCTGCGAAGCAGACGGTGACGTTCGACGCGAACGGGGGGACGTGCGGGACGAAGACGAAGAAGTACACGCAGGGGGAGACGTACGGGACGCTGCCGACGGCGACGAAGAAGGGGTACGCGCTGGCGGGGTGGTACACGGCGAAGACGGGGGGGAGCAAGGTGACGGCGTCGAGCACGGTGACGGCGACGGCGAAGCGGACGTTGTACGCGCGGTGGACGACGAAGCAGACGGCCAAGTTCAACGCGAACGGCGGGAAGTGCTCGACGGCGAGCAAGACGTACACGATCGGGAAGAAGTATTCGACGCTGCCGACGGCGACGTGGGCCGGGCACGCGGTGTTCACGGCGTGGTACACGGCGGCGACCGGGGGGACGAAGATCACGACGGCAAGCACGGTGAACGCGGCGGCGGTGCGGACGCTGTACGCGCACTGGACGACGAGCCAGACGGTGACGTTCGACGCGAACGGGGGGACGTGCGCGACGAAGACGAAGAAGGCGACGATGGCGAAGGCGTACGGGACGCTGCCGACGCCGACGCGGAAGGGGTACGCGTTTGTCGGGTGGTACACGGCGAAGACCGGGGGGAGCAAGGTTACGGCGACGTCGAAGGCGACGGTCGCGACGAAACGGACGCTGTACGCGCGGTGGACGACGAAGCAGACGGCCAAGTTCGACGCGAACGGAGGGACGTGCGCGACGGCCAGCAAGACGTTCACGGTCGCGAAGAAGTACGCGGGGCTGCCGACGGCGACGTGGGCCGGGCACGCGGTGTTCGCGGGGTGGTGGACGGCGAAGAGCGGCGGGACGAAGATCACGGCGTCGAGCACGGTGAACGCCGCGACGACGCGGACGCTGTACGCGCACTGGTCGACGGCGCAGACGGTGAAGTTCGACGCGAACGGAGGGACGTGCGGGACGGCCAGCAAGAAGGCGACGATCGGGCAGGCGTACGGGGAGCTGCCGACGCCGACGCGGTCGGGGTACGCGTTCGTCGCGTGGTACACGGCGAAGAGCGGAGGAAGCAAGGTGACGGCGACGTCGAAGGCGTCGACGGCGTCGTCGCGGACACTGTACGCGCACTGGACGACGAGCCAGACGGCCAAGTTCAACGCGAACGGAGGGACGTGCGCGACGGCCAGCAAGACGTACACGGTCGGGAAGAAGTACACGGGGCTGCCGACGGCGACGCGGGAGGGGTGCAAGTTCGACGGGTGGTGGAGCACGGCCGCGGGCGGGACGAAGGTGACCGCGTCGAGCACGGTGACGGCGGCGGCTTCGCGGACGCTGTACGCGCACTGGACGACGAACCAGGTCGTGACGTTCGAGGCGTGCGGGGGGACGTTCGACCCGGAGGGCGGGGAGTGCCCGACGACGAACGCGACATATACCATCGGCGCGGCGTACGGGAGCTTCCCGGCGGCGTCGAAGGAGGGGTTCGTCTGCCGGTGGTGGACCGCGGCGGAAGGGGGCGAAGAGGTGACCGTGGAGAGCGTGGTGACGGAGGAGACGACGCGGACGCTGTATGCGCAGTGGACGCCGAAGGCCGAGGGGACGGGGCGGATCGTCGGGATGGCCGTGGGGGCCGGGCGGAAGGGCAAGGCGCGCGGCGGGGCGGAGGACGAGGATGGGGTGTGCGTCCTGCTGGTGGAGGTGAAGGGCGGGGTTGAGTACGAGGTGCAGTGGACGGAGGCGCTGGGCGGGGAGTGGACGGCGCTGAAGCGCTGGACGGCCGCGGCTGACGGGGACGAGGAGGTCGAGGTGGCGGTTCCGGCGGGGGCGGCGACGGGGTTCTACCGGGTGTCGGAAGTCGCGGGGGAGGGCGCGGCGGAGGA
>JAFPUX010000330.1 GCA_017413145.1 Kiritimatiellia bacterium
CGGCGGCGCGACGACGCGGACGGCGTCCGCCGAGGCCGCCGCGAGCACGGGCCCGGCGAACTTGCGCGCGCCGCTGAGGCTCTTCCAGAAGAGGCCCGCCGCCTCGACCTTGGCGCCGACGAGCGCGCCGGCGTCGAACCCCGGTCGCACGGGCACGAAGACGGGCAGCGTCCGCCCGCCGTCCGAGAGCACGAGCACCGCGTAGCGCTCGTCCATCTCGTCCGGGCCGGCGTCCGCGACCTCGCCCGAGGTGGCGAGGTAGGCCAGGTCGTGCCGGTCGGGGTCGATGTCCGCGGGCGCGACGCGCTCCGGCGGCGGCGGCTCGTCCCGCGAGAGGACCTCCACCGCCTCCGCCTTCGCGTACGGCTCGCCGCGCAGCAGGAACGGGGCTGAGGGATCCCCGCGCGGGACGCCCGCCGACCCCTCGGCGCGGACAAGCGCGCCGCGCGGCGGCAGCGGCCCGTTCCAGCCGACGTGGACGCGCGCGCCGCCGTCGGAGAGCACGAACGCGGCCGCATCCGCGAACGAGACGCGCCCCGTGACGCCGAAGTCGCGGACGCCCGGCGTCCCGTCCCCGAGGAACGCGACCAGGTCCCCGACCGACCCGAGCGCGCCGTCCGCGGGCGCGGCGGCTGCCGCGCCCGCCGCGAAGGCAAGGAGGACGGGGATGGAGCGGAGGCTTTTCATGGTGGACGCTTGTTCTGCCGGAAATCATACCCGAACCGCGCGCCCGCGTCACGGGAAAAAGCGTGTTCCGGCCCCTGTCCTTTCGTACAGTGCCGCCCCGGCCCGGGCGGTGGTAGACTGCGCTCCCTCAAAGACGCATTCGACCATTCGACCATTCGACCATCCGACCACAAGACCACGAGACCACAAGACCCATGATCTGGTACGACTGGCTGATTCTCATCCTCCCCGTGTGCTTCGTGATGTACATGGGGTTCCATACCCGGCGCTACGTGCGCGGCGTGTCCGACTTCCTGTCGGCCGGGCGCCTGTGCGGGCGGTACGTGATCTCGATGGGCGATGTCGCGAACTCTCTCTCGGTCATCGGCCTGGTCGCCTACATCGAGGTCCACTACAAGACCGGCTTCTCGGTCGGCTTCTGGGGCGCCGTCCTCGCGCCGCTCGGCATCGTGATGGGGCTCACGGGGTTCGTCTCGTACCGCTTCCGCGAGACGAACGCGATGAGCGTCGGGCAGTTCCTCGAGATGCGCTACAGCCGGCGCTTCCGCATCGCCGCGGCGGGCCTGCGCTCGCTCGCCGAGATGATCGCCAACATGATCATGCCGTCCATCGCGGCGCGGTTCTTCATCATGATGCTCGACCTGCCGGCGTCTTTCCACGTCCTCGGGATCGAGTTCTCGACGTACGTGTCGCTGATGGTGCTGTTCCTCGCGCTGGCGATCTCGCTCATCTGCTTCGGCGGGACGCTCGCGCTCGTCGTGACGGACACGATCCAGGGCATGATCCTCTACCCGGCGCTCGCCATCTTCGTCGTGTTCCTCTTCTGGAAGTTCTCCGTGACGGGGGAGATCATGCCGGTGATGGCCGACCGCGTGGCGGGGGAGAGCTTCATCAACCCCTACGACATCTCGAACCTGCGCGACTTCAACCTCTTCACGGTCGTGATCGTGGCGGCGTACTTCGCGGTCGTGAACCGCGGCAGCTGGATCGGCGCGGGCTATTCCACCGCCGCGAAGACGCCGCAGGAGCAGAAGATGGCGGGCCTGCTCGGCACCTGGCGCAACGCGATCATCAACGTGTTCTACGTCCTCATCGCCGCGGCGCTCATCGCCTTCCTGACGCACAAGGACTTCGCGCCGGACGCCAACGCCGTCCGCAAGGACCTCGTCGCCCGCGTGGCGGACGCCGTGTTCAAAAGCGATCCGCGGGACGCCGGCGCCGGCGACGGCGCGGCGCAGGCGCGGGAACACCTCCGCGAGGTCGTCAAGAACGCCGTCGCGGACGTCCCGCCGCAGGTGCACGAGATCGGCGCCGACCCGCCGCTCTCGCAGACGGACAACCTCGACACCGCGTTCCTCGACGTCATCCACGGGGCGCTGAAGGACGACGCCCGCGCCCGCAAGGCCGCCGAACTGGAGGCGGCCGGCGTTTCCGGCGACGCCGCCGAAAAGGCCCTCATCGACGCGGAAGGCAGGGCGAACGACGACTTCCAGCAGTGCCGCACGCTCTACAACCAGCTCAACCTCTCGGTCGCGATGCGGCGGCTGCTTCCGCACGGGCTCTTCGGGCTCTTCGCGCTGTTGCTCTTCCTGGCGATGCTCTCGACGGACGACACGCGCATCTACAGCGCCGCGCTCACGCTCGCCCAGGACGTCGTGCTGCCCCTGAAGAAGAAACCCTTCACGCCGCGCGGGCACCTCTGGATGATCCGCCTCGTCTCGATCGGCATCGGCGTCTTCTTCCTCGCCGGCTCCTACTACATGAAGCAGCTGGACTACTACCAGATGTTCGTCACGCTCGTGTGCGCGATGTGGGACGGCGCCTCCGGCGCGATCATGCTGTTCGGCCTCTACACGCGGTTCGGCACGGCGGCCGGCGCCTGGACCGCGCTCGGCACGAGCGTCTCGCTGAGCGCCGCCTACATCTACGTCCACAACTGCTGGGCGAACGCGGTGTACCCCGCGATCGCCAAGGCGGGGCTCGTCGAATCGTTCGACCGCGCGCTGCGGTGGCTCTCCTCGCCCTTCGAGCCGTACATCCACTGGGAGATGGACGCCGTGAAGTGCCCGGTGAACGCCATCGAGTTCAACTTCTTCCTCTCGGTTCTGTGCCTCCTGCTCTACGTCGCCGTGTCCAAGCTCACGTGCCGGGTCCCGTTCAATCTCGACCGCATGCTGCACCGCGGCAGGTACGGCCTCGGGGAGAAGCGCGAGATCAGGATGCGCTGGACGCCGCGGACGGTCCTCTCCAACCTCATCGGCATCACGCCCGAGTACACGCGGGGCGACAAGGCCATCGCGTGGAGCGTGTTCCTCTGGAGCTTCGTCTACGGCTTCGTCCTGTGCTTCCTGGGCGTCGTGGCCTGGAACTGGATCAGCCCGTGGCCGGTCGAGTGGTGGAGCACGTACTTCGTCGTCCAGTACTTCGTCGTCCCGTGCATCGTGGCCTGCGTGACAACCGTGTGGTTCGGCCTGGGCGGCATCTTCGGGCTGCGGCAGCTCTTCCGCGACCTGCGGGCGCGCAAGGACACGAACGAGCTCGACGACGGCCGCGTCGAAGGCCACGTCTCCCTCGCCGACAAGGCGGCGTTCGACGCCGGGGAATCCCCCGGGGACGGGAATCCGTCCTCCGGCGAAGGGTAGCCGTTCCAACGACACGTCCGCCCATTCGGACGTTTCGCGGAAACATCTCCGCCTTTCGACGGTCAACGCCCGGCCGGCACGCGGCGCGGATGCGCCGCGTGCCGGGCCGGACTTGCGGGTCCCCCCCTGTCCTTTCGTACACTCCCGCGGCGGCGCGGGGGATGCTAGACTTCGGCGGCGTGAAAGGAACTCCCGCCATGAAGAAGATCCTCCTGTCCGCGGCGCTGGCCGCGGGACTCGCAGCGTCCGCCGGTGCGGCGGACGGCTTCACGAAGTCCGTCGTCTTCACGACCTCGGGCTACCGCGGCGCCTCGACGCTCGCGGACTTCCCGGTTCTCGTCAAGCTCTCGGATGCCATCCGGGGCTTCGACTACGCGGACTTCGGCGCGGGCACGAACCTGCTCTTCAAGGACGCGGACGGCTTCGCCATCCCGCACGAGGTCGACACGTGGAACACCAACGGCACCTCGCTCGTCTGGGTCAAAGTCCCCTCGGTCACGGCCGCGACGACGTTCACGATGTACTACGACGGCGCGTCCGACGCGGTCAACGATTCCGCGGCCGTCTGGACGGGCGCGGGCTACGTCGGCGTCTGGCACATGGACGAGCCGGACGGCACCGTCGCCGACGCGACCGGCCACGGCCTCGACGCGACGCCGATGAGCAACGCGACCGTGAGCGTCCGCTACGCCGGCGACGCGCCGGTCGGCCACGCCCGCCAGACGGGAACTTCCGCCGCGAAGGGTTATCTCTCCGTCCCGAGCTACGACTCGTTCGCCGTCGGAGGCACATTCACCGTGTCGGGATGGGTCCGGCTCACGGAGAACGTCGCCAACAGCCCGCGCCTGTTCTCGCGGAAGGCGGGTTACAAGGATGCGAACGGCTGGGAAATCGAGATGGCAACCGCCAGCCCGGCCAATTTCAACGTCCGCGGCGCGAACCAGGACAAGAACGCCCTCGGCGGCTCGTTCAATCCCTCTCTCCGGGACCGATGGACGCACGTGGCGTTCGTCTACGACGAATCTTCGTGCGCGGTCTACAGCAACGGCTACGCGCTCGTGTCCGGGACGATCACGGCCGCGACGGACAATGGCCTGCCGCTCTCCATCGGCTGCGACTCCGACGGTTCCGAACCGTACATCCGCGGCGCGTTCGACGAGTGCCGCCTTCTCGACGCCGTTGCGTCCGCCGACTGGATCGCCGCGGAATACGAGACGGTGACGGACGCTTCGTTCGTCACGGCGAGCGAGGTCGTCAGCTCGGCGCCCGTCCTGGGCACGGTGACGGTGACGCCGGCCGCGTCCAGCGCGGCGATCTCGGGAACGATCCTCTCGCCCGGTCTGGGGAACGCGACCGCCTGCGACGTCTACATCGCGGTCGGGACATCCCCCGACGCCCTCGGCCCGTCGAAGAAGATCGCCTCTTTCGCGACGACGACGTTCTCCTGCCGGATTCCGGACCTGTGGGCGCGGACGACGTATTTCTACGAACTGTCCGTCACCAACAACGCGACCCCCGTCCGGGTCGGCTCGTCGCAGACCGGCTCCTTCACGACCCTGGCGAACTTCGACTTCCACAAGAAGGTCGCGTTCGCCGTCAATTCCACGAACGAGAACGACTTCGCCGTCCCGGCCCTCGTCCGGCTGTCCAAGGGCAATCCCGCGGGCTTCGACCCCCGCCACTGCGCCGAAGGCGGCCACGACCTCTTCTTCGTCGACTCGGACGGCGACGAGATCCCGTGCGAGATCGACACGTGGGATCCGGCCGGCGAGTCCCTCGTCTGGGTGAGGCTCCCGTCGGTCCGGCGGGGGACGGTCTTCACGATGTACTACCGGGGCACGCCCAGCTCGGGCGGCACGGCGTCCGACGTCTGGAGCGACTACACCGGCGTCTGGCACCTGAACGGGCTCGGCGCGGACGACGCCGCGACGTGGCAGTCGCAGGGTCTCTACCCGAACTCGACCGCGACGCCGGACATCGACGCGCACCTCTCCACGAACTCCCTCCCCGGCGAGACGGGCCGGTTCGGCAAGGCGTTCCGCGTGAACGACTCGACGGGCTGGAAACAGGGAAACTACAACGAGGGCGGCGCGTGGGTCGTCGACTCGGGTTCGGACTCCCCGCTCGACGCGAACGGCGTCTTCACGATCTCCGGCTGGTTCAAGCACGCGGACTGGAACTACAACTACGGCCACCTGTTCTTCAAGCGCATGAACGCGAACAACTCGGGAACGCCCGACGGCGCCTTCGCGACGCAGCTCGGTTCGAACAGCTGGGACAACCACGTCGACGCCTACGGGTCGGGCAGCCACCGCGTGCGCACCACGACCGGTTTCAGCCTGAAGGACGTCTGGGTCCATCTCACGTTCGTCTTCGACGGCAAGCTGCATTCGATTTACGTGAATGGCGAACTGGGCAATTCCGAAAACTACAAGGACACCGTGTCGGACAACGACGCCCCGCTCGTCTTCGGCAACAACGTCGGAATCGCCAGCGGCGAAACGGGAGACTGCGCCTGGTCCGGCCTGATCGACGAAGTCCGCTACCTGAAGGGCGCGAAGTCCGCCGAGTGGATCGCCGCGGAATACGCGGCCATGGCGGATCCGGACTTCCTGACCGCCGGCACGGTCGAAAACGTCGTCAAGCCGACGGTCATCGTCGTACGCTGAAAACTTGGAGACAACAACCATGAAATCGATGAACAAGGCACTGGTCGCCGCGGCGCTGGCCGCGACCCTCCCCGCATTCGGCGACGACGTCGCCACGCTGGAGGGCAAGCTGCTCTCGGACATCCTGGCCAAGGTCGACGAGGTGAATCCCGTCGACGCCGCGACGGGCGCGCGCAAGTACGTCTCGTTCGCGATGATCTCCGACATCCACAAGTGCAAGCGCGTCGCGGGAGACGACGACGCCACGAATCCGGATACGACCTACTGGTACGGCTCGGCGGGCTGCCTCACGGAGGCGGAGCAGTCGATCCGCCTCCTGGGCATGGTGGCGACGAACGCGGGACTCGACGCCGTGATCAACGGCGGCGACCTGTCGACGGCGCCGATCTACAACGGCGGCGCTCAGGACCGCGGGCTCACGGAGGCCGAGTACACGAACGAAATCTGGAACGTGAAGGCGATGTTCGACCGGCACCTGTCGGCGGACGTTCCGCTCTTCACGATCGACGGCAACCACGAGCGCAACTATTCGCTCAACGGCGCCGACATGCACATGTCGGACGAGGCGTGGGCCTACGTCCAGACGAACTTCAACACGTCCGCCGCGGCCGCGCGGGCGCGGGGCGTCGGCGTCACCTACCACCGCGACCTCGCCAGCGCGAAGCTCGGCGACTCGACGGGCCGCTTCACGGGCAACTCCTTCCACCTCGACTTCCGCCGGCTCCTCGCCTCGGGCGGCCCCAACGTCCGCATCGCGTGCGTGAGCCTCTACGACGCCGCCGCGGGCGGCGAGTCCCAGTACCGCGTCTACGACGCCGCCCAGTTCTACGACGCCGGCGGCAACCTTCTCGACGCCGAGCTGACGCCCGAGAACACGGTGATGGGCATGGTCGCGCACGGCGCCGAGGAGAAGGTCCGCGGCGAATCGGGCCGGGGCGCCGCGGGCACGCTCCAGTGCGGCTTCATGAACGGATATTCGAACCCGGCGAGCCAATCCGGTCCGTGGAACCTCGGCACGCACAAGGGCAAGGGCTTCTTCGGACTCGTCGCCGCGCACTTCCACTTCACGAACGAGAAGGAGATCACGAACAACTACGACACGCAGGCGAACCCGGGCAACACGGTCTACGCCTCCGCGGTCTCCGTCGCGAGCGCCTACGCGGTGAACTGCCCGAGCAAGCCGAAGAGCCACGAGCTCGGGACGGAGACCGCCTACCACTTCAGCGTCTTCGTCGTCGACACGGACGCGAACAGGCTCCGCGAGATCCGCGTCGGCGGCTGGAGCGGCACGTACCCGAACCCGCACGAGGACCCCGTCGTGCAGCTCCACGATTTCAACATCCGCACGCACCTGGCCGATCCGCCGGACCCGGCCGCGCCGGTCATCGGCGGGGTGGCGGTCGCGCCGGGCGTCACGAACGCGACGGTTTCCGGCACGATCACCTCCGTCGGCACGGACGCGACCGCGTGCGACGTCTACCTCGCGCTCGGACCATCCGCGGACGCCCTGGGCGCGGCGGAGAAGATCGCCGAGGGCGCGACGGGCTCGTTCCGCCACGTCGTTTCCGGCCTGGCGCCGGAGACGTCTTTTTTTTTCGAGCTCACGGTCTCCAATAACGCCGCGTCCCCGTTGGGCGCGGCCGCGAGCGGCAGCTTCACGACGCTGGCCGCGCCCGTGGAACCGCCGGAAGGCGCCCTCGTCCCGGGCGAAACCGCCGCCGGGACCCGGCAGACGATCCAGGACGCGATCGACGCGGCGGCGGCGATGTCGCCCGCCGGAACCGTCGTCCTCGGCGAGGGGCTCTTCGACATCGACGAGCAGCTGATGGTCACGAACGGCGTCAAGCTCCTCGGCCAGGGCTGGACGAACACCACGGTCCGGTTCGTGGGGAGCGCCGGCGCGAGCAACCGCGTCATGACCGTTTCCGGCGGGAGCGTCGTCGGCCACCTCGCCATGACCGGCGGAAAGGTCAACCACAACGCGGGGGCCGGCGGCGGCGCGATCGTCGACGGCGACGGCACGATCACCTGGTGCTGCGTCACGAACAACTGGTCGCAGCGGAACTTCGGCGGCGGCGTCTTCGTCGTCGGCGGGGGCACGGTGCGGATCGACCACACGATCGTCGCCGGGAACTCCGCGGGGACGGCCTTGCTCGACGGCTCCGGCGGCGGCATCTGCATCCGCGGGTGGGACGGCCTCCGCGTCGAGATCGAGTCCTGCCTCGTCTACGGGAACGTGGTCGGCGCCGACGGGCGCACGAGCCCCGGCGGCGGCATCTACGTCGGCGTCCGCGACGCGCGGACGGACCGCATCACGACCGTGATCCGCAACACGACGGTCGCCGACAACCAGGTCCTCGGCTCCGGGCTGGGCGGCGGCCTCTACGTCGACCAGGCCGACACGACGCTCGTCAACTGCCTCTTCTCGGACAACGCGGCGGACGCCGGCGACGGAAACGTCGCGGTCGCGGCCGCGGTGGCCGAAGCGGTCGCGGCGAAGACGTCCAACTGCCTCTTCGGCAACGGCACGACCGTCTTCGGCGCGAATCCGGTCGGCATCGCGGGCTCCGCCGGCTTCGTCGCCGCCGCTGCGGGCGACTACCACCTCGTCGACACCTCGCTCGTGATGGACAAGGGCGCGGACTACGCGGGCCTCGGGACGGACCTCGACGGCCGCGCCTACGCTTGGCCGCCGTCGATCGGCTGCTACGAGTACGGCAGCGGCGTGCGTCCAAACGAGTGGGACGTCCCCGGCCCCAACGGCGGCGGCATCAAGGGCGTCGACGACGGCAACGGCGGCACGTACGTGACGTTCACGTCCATCGCGCGCACGAACGCCGTGCTGACCGTCGTGTTCCGGGCTGCCAAGGTCGTCGCCGACGGAGGCGTCTACGGTCTCGTCTGCAAGGAGAACCTGGCCGACGCCGCGACCTTCAAGCTCCCGGCGCTCCTGACGGACGGCGCCGACGAGACGCTCGGCATTCTCACGGCCACGCTCGAGGCCGGGACCGACAACCCCACGCTCTTCGCGGTTGGCATCGGGCCCGCGGAGGAGTAGACTCCGCGCCGAAAGACGGACCGATCCGTGAAGGCAATTCTCGCCATCGCCCTGTCCGCGGCCTGCCGTGCCGCGCTCGCCGTGGAGCTGATGCTCCCCGGCGACGGCGCGACCGTCCCGCTCCTGGGCGACGGGCAGAAGGCGTTCTTCGACTCGCCCGACGCGGAGCGCCTCGCGAAGGCCGGCGACGCCGCCTGGCGCGCGGAGCTGCTGGCGCTCGGCTGGGAGCCGAAACCCGTGGTCTTCGTCTGGTCCGGCATCAATTCCCGCAAGGAGCGGCTCCGCTTCAGCATCTGGCGCGAGGAGGACGGCGTCTGCGTGTGCGACACGAACTTCGTCTTCCTCACGACGGGGCGGTTCGAACGGGACAACTTCCGTGTCGGCTGCCGCTACCGGTGGGAGGTCGACGTCGCCGGCAAGGATTCGGCGACGGGGACGTTCCGGACCGAGGACCGTCCGCCGCGGCTCCTCCGCGTGCCGGGCGTGCCGAACGTGCGCGACCTCGGCGGCTGGCGCGCCGCCGGCGGACGGCGCGTGAAGCAGGGCCTGCTCTACCGGTCGGCGAACCTCTGCGAGAACTCGAACGAATGCGAGGAGCGCCCGCCGCCTTCGCGGCTCGACGCGGCGGGCGTCCATTTCGTTACCAACGCGCTCGGCGTCCGTACCGAGCTCGATTTGCGCGCGCCGGAGGCGTGCGCGGGGCTCGACGGCTCGCCGCTCGGGCCGTCCGTGCGCCGCGTGGAGGTCTCGTCCGGCTGCTACGGGCAGATGGACGAGCCGTGGGCGAAGGAGGCGTGCCGGAAGGACCTCGAGCTCATCGCCGACGCGGACAACCTGCCGCTGCTCTTCCACTGCAGCAGCGGGCAGGACCGGACGGGGACGCTCGCATTCCTCGTGAACGGGCTGCTGGGCGTTTCTCCGGAGGACCTGGTGCGCGACTGGGAGGCGTCGGCGCTCTGGAAGGACGAGCGCGACTGGTTCAACCGCAACAACACCTACGCCGCGCTTCTCGCCGTGATGGACAAGTACCCCGGCGCGACCCTCAACGAGCGCATCGAGGCCTACGTCCTCTCGACGGGCTTCCCCGCCGCCTCCGTCGCCCGCCTCCGCGCGCTGCTGCTGGAGGATTGACGCGGACCGGGATCCACCCTCCGGATGGAGGGTTCCCGACGGAGCGGGGTTTGGTGTAGAGTTCCGGGGTATCGGGCCCCCACTACACTTTCGTACCGTTGTCCGAAACCGGCGTGTGTGGTAGTTTGGGGCGCGTTCCCGCACAAGGACAGCCGGAACACACCACGAAACGAGATTCGACCCATGAAGACCACGACCCGATCGACTGCGCGTTTCGCGATCGCCCTCCTGGCGGCGTTGTCCGCGCGGGGCTCCGCGCAGGACTACGTGTACGAGTTCGCGCCGGAGGTCGTCGGAATCCCCGCGGGCGAAGCGAGCGCGTCGAAGTTCGTGTGGGCGGCGGACGGCGATCCGACCGACGGCGGCGTCTCGTACTACCGCCACACGTTCACCCTGGATGCGAAACCCTCCAAGGCGATGCTCAGCCGCTGCCTCGACGATTCGGGCGAGGTGTTCGTGAACGGGCACGCGCTTGCGGGGCGCCGGACCGCGACCTCGTACCTGGTCGCCGGCGAGAACACGATCGCCGTCTCGCTCACCAACGCGACCTCCGTCTCCGCGGCGCTCTACCTCCTCGAGTGCACCTACGCCTCGGGCGCGACGTCCTACGTCCACAGCTGCACGTCGGCCGTGGGCACGGTCCACGCGCCGGCCGCCGGATGGGAGCAGCCCGGCTTCGACGACTCGGCGTGGCCGCACGTCGTCGTCGTCGGGGACGCCCTCACCGAGCCGTGGGCCACGCGCTACGCGGGCGACTCCCGCATCGGGCTGTGCCTGACGCCGGAGGACAAGGCGCGCATCGAGGCGGCGAAGAGGCCGTCGCAGGCGTTCGAGGAGGCGTGGGCGGGGCTCGAACAGGAGCCCGATCCCGTCGCGCGCATCGTGTACCGCGGACACTCGCCGTTCGTCGAGATCAACGGCCGGCTCCACGACCCGGTCTTCAACATCTGCCAGGTCGGCGACCCCTACAACGAAAGCGCGATCGTCCGGCTGTCGAAGGTCGGGTTCGACATCGTCCAGATCAATTTCTTCGCCGAAAACTTCTGCAGAAGCGACGGGTCCTACAATTTCTCGAGCGTCAGCAACAGCGTGCGGCGGCTCCTCGAGATCAATCCGGACGCCTACGTGGTCATCTCGCCGCGCTTCACGATGCAGGGATGGGTCCAGACGAACATGACCGAGCGGGTCGGATACGAGGCCGGCGATCCGGACCCGTATGCCAGCGACGAGTTCCGGGAACGCCCGCTTCGCCCCTCGCCCGCCAGCGACCTGTTCCGCGCGAAGGTGGTCGACCTGATCGAGAAGCTCGGCGAATACGTCGCGACGCAACCGTGGCGGAAGCGGCTCGTCTGCTTCCGCCTGAGCTACGGCACCTACACCGAATGGTGCTACTTCGGAATGTACGAAGGCCCCGACAACGGGCCCCGGATGCAGGAGAAGTTCCGCGCCTACATGAAGGCGAAGAGGAACGTCGACGACGCCCGGATCCCGCCGCTTGCGGATCGGAAGCACGAGTACGCCGACTCCTCGCAGCCGAACAAGAACGGCGACCTGCTCGACCCGGCCGAGGACCAGCTCGTGCTCGACTACTACGACTGCCTGATCAACACGATGGCCGACTTCCTGCTCGTGATGGCGGACGCGGCGAAGCGGGCTTTCCCGGGACGCCTGGTCGGCGCCTACTACGGCTATCTCTACGACGACCATCCGCCGGAAGGGGCGACGTCCCTCCTCGACAAGGTCCTCTCGAGCCCGAACGTCGACATCCTCTCGTGCCCGGCGTACTACAGCAAGGACGGACGCCGCGCCGGCGGCAGCTACGTGACGCGGACGATCCCGTCGCTCTTCCGCCGCTACGGCAAGCTCGCGCTCCTCGAGGACGACAGCCGCTTCCACCACATCCGCGGCTGGCTTGCGAGCCA
>JAFPUX010000331.1 GCA_017413145.1 Kiritimatiellia bacterium
AACGGCAAGCGCCGTGGAGGGGTCCGGCGCGCAGACGGCGGAGACGCGCAGCGGGACGAGCGCCTCGCGCGCGGCGTCGCGCCAGGCGGCGTCCGCGGCGGCCAGGAGGACGGTCCTGCCGCGGCATTCGGGGAATATGGTTTCGGGGGCGTTCATTCGTCCGTGGTGCGGTTCGTTCCGACGGGCACCATACTACCACGAACCGTCTCCTCCGCGGAACCCCCGCGCGGACGATTTAACAATTCCCCAACATTCCGCCGCGCCGCGGACGCGGCGCGTGGGGCGCTCGCGGCGTGTCCGTTTTAATCACTACCAAGTCAGTTGAATTATTCTCTTGCAATTCGGAAAAGTCTTTGCTAGACTCCGCGCCGTTTTTCACAACCAAACTGGTAGTGATTCAGTCAAACCCCTTGCGGAAAGGAGGCGCGTCAAGAAATGAAACCCGATCGATGTCCGCCGCGAATGCGGACGAAACCACACGGTTGAACCGAATCCGAACAACCAACACAAACCCAAACGAAACGCGTTCGGTTCGGCCGTCCCCAAAACCAAAACAACAACCACCATTCCGAAAGGACCCGAACCATGAACAAGTTTTCCACATCCCTCCTTCTCTCCTCCCTCGCCGCGGCCTCCGCGTTCGCCGGCGTTCCGCTCAACGGCCTGCAGGGCGACGGCGGCATCGCCTTCAACCCCGTGGCGTTCCTCGCGGGCACCTACGCGGACGGCACGAACCAGGTCGTCTCCGCGCCGCAGGTCGGCGCGTGGTACACGCGGCTCGACGGGGCCGACATCGACTGGGCCGCCCTCTCGGCGTCCTTCTCGGTCGCCCGGCGCCTCGAGCTCTCCTACGGCTACGGCTGGACGGACGCGAACAAGTACGGCGACGACTCCGTCTCGACGCACAATCTCGGCGCGAAGCTGCAGCTCTTCGACGCCGGCGCGTTCGACGTCGACTGGCTGCCGGCCCTCGCGGTCGGCGCGGTCTGGAAGCGCACGGACGCCGCCACGGCCGACGCCCTCGGCCTCGACAAGTCCGGCGCCGACTTCTACGCGGTCGCCACGAAGCTCGTCACGTCGACCCCGGTCCCCGTCCTGCTCTCCGCCGGCGTTCAGGCGTCGGACGAAGTCGTGAACGGCGTCGTCGGCCACGGCGACTACGGCTTCGGCTGGTTCGCGAACGTCGACCTGATTCCGGTCTCCTGGCTCGCGGTCGGCGCCGAATACAAGAGCGGCGTCGACGCGGACGACGTGCACAACCACGACTACTACGACCTGCACGCGGCCTGGTTCGCCACCGAGTCGCTCACGCTCGTCGCGGCCTACGTGGACACGGGCAGCAAGTCCGGCTCGCGCCTCGGCGTGGGCGACGGCTTCGTCCTCTCCGCGCAGTATCAGTTCTGACAAAACGTCCCCTGCGGCGACGCATCGCATCGCGCCGCCGCAGGGGACGGAGGATTTCCGCCATGCCTTCCGTCCCTCCCGCCGCGCCGAAGCGGCTGCTCACCATCCAGGACGTTTCGTGCGTCGGGCAATGTTCCGCCACGGTCGCCCTCCCGCTCGTCTCCGCGTGCGGCGTCGAATGCGCCGTGCTGCCGAGCGCCGTCCTCTCCAACCACACGGGCGGATTCCCGTCGTGGACGTTCCTCGACCTCACGGACGAACTGCCGCGCATCGAAGCCGAATGGCGCAAGCAGGACATCCGCTTCGACGCCTTCTACACCGGCTACGTCTGCCAGCCGCAGATTGACCCGATTCTTTCCATCGCGTCGTCATGCGCCGCATCCGGCGCCCTGCGCATCGTCGATCCCGTGATGGCGGACAACGGGAAACTCTACCCCGGCTTCGGCCCGGACTTCCCCGCGCAAATGGCGCGGCTCTGCAAGGGCGCGGACTACATTCTCCCCAACCTAACCGAAGCGGCCTTCCTGCTTGGGCGCGAACCGGTGCTCGAAGGTTACGATCGCGTCTTCGTCGAGGAGACGGTCGCCGGACTCCACGCGCTCGGCGCGAAAAATGTCGTCCTTACGGGAGTTTCCTTCGATTCCGGCGAATTGGGCACCGCGGTCTCCGACGGCTCGTCGATCCGCTACGATTTCAATCCTCGTCTCTCGCGCAGCGTCCACGGCACGGGCGACGTCTTCGCATCCGTCTTCGCCGGCGCGATCTTGCGCGGGCTCGACGCGCTTGCCGCCGCCGCGCTCGCGGCGGACGTCGTATGCGCCGCCATCGAGGCCACGCCCGATTCCCACTGGTACGGCGTCGCATTCGAGCGCGTGATCCCGCTGCTCGTTTCGCGGCTTGAAGTCGAGGCAATCGCAGCACGTTAGTCCGTCCTGTTTCGATTCCGCCATGCTACACCTTGAATCCAGCGCCGTCCGCGACGCGCTCTGGTCCGCACGGTTCGGACTGGAGCGCGAGGCGCTGCGCGTCACGCGCGACGGACGGATGTCGCGCACGCCCCATCCGTTCCCGCAGGACGACCCGCGCATCGTGCGCGACTTCTGCGAGAACCAGACGGAGATCAACACGGGCGTCTCGGAGAGCGCCGCGGCGGCGGTCGCCGAGCTGGAGGAAATCGACGCGCGCCTGCGCCGGACCCTCGCCGCGCTTCCGGAGCCGGAGACGCTCTGGCTCGGCTCGAACCCGCCGCCGCTCGGCCGCGAGGAGGACATCCCGGCCGCGCGATTCACCGGCCCGCGCGCGGGCAAGACCGCCTACCGCGAATACGCCGCCGCGCGCTACGGCCGCCGGAAGATGTGCTTCTGCGGCGTCCACGTGAACCTCTCCTTCGGCCCCGACCTGCTCGCCGCCGATTTCGCCGCCGCGGGCGGCGCCGGCGATCCGCGCCGCCACGCCGACGCGCTCTACTGCGAACTCGCCGCCAAGGCCGCCGACCGCATCTGGCTCCTCGTCGCGCTGATGGCCGCCAGCCCCCTGGCCGACCCCTCGCTCTTCGGGCTCGGCGGCCCGACCGGCGGCGCGCCGCTCTTCTGCGG
>JAFPUX010000332.1 GCA_017413145.1 Kiritimatiellia bacterium
CGAAACGGCGGTTCATCGGAAAGTCCTTTCGGGTGGGTTGGATGGCGCGGATTCTACCAAAACGGCGGCCGGGACGCAAAATGGGCGTTGAACGCCGAACCGGTTTCGTGTAGAATGCACGCCGGCTTCCGCGCACAACCGCGGGAACCGACAGACCATGGCACGTTCTCTTCCTACGCGCGCGCGGTGCCTTGCATTCGCGGCGTTGCTTCCGTTTTTTGCCGGCTGCTTCTCGCTCGGCCCGGACTTCGAGACCCCCGAGTGGGACGGCCCCGACGCGTGGTCCGCCACCAACGCCCCCGTCGCGTCGCCGCTGCCCGACGGCGCCCCGTGGTGGTCGGTCTTCGGCGACCCCGTCCTCGACGCGCTCGAGGCCGAGCTGATGGAGCAGAACCCGTCGCTCGCCGCCGCCGTCGCGCGCCTCGAGTCCGCCGCCGCGCAGCTCGGCGTCGCCCGCGCCGGCCTCGCGCCGTCGGTCGACGCCTCCGCGTCCGCCGCCTACGACCGGCAGTCGGGCGAATCCCACGGCTCCTCCGAGATCCCCGACAACCCCGACTGGCTCTACAAGCCCGGCGTCTCGTTCTCGTGGGAGCTCGACTTCTGGGGCCGCGTCCGCCGCAGCGTCGAGGCCGCGTCCGCCGACCTCGCCTCCGCCGCGCAGGACGTCCGCGACGCCCGCCGCCTCCTCGCCGCGCAGCTGGCCATGTCCTACATCTCGCTGCGCACCTACCAGACCCGCCTCGACTACGCCCGCAAGAACGCCACGCTCCAGGCCGACACGCTGGAGCTCGTCCGCGCCCGCCGCGACGCCGGCCTGAGCGGCGACCTCGACCTGCGCCAGGCCGAGATGAACCTCGCCACGACGCGCGCGAGCATCCCGTCCCTGGAGGCGCAGATCGATTCCACGATCAACTCCATCTGCACGCTCCTCGGCCGCTACCCCGGCTCGAAGGACGAGTTGCGCGAGCCGGCGCCCGTCCCGCTGCCGCTCGACGCCGCGCTGCCCGCGTCGCTCCCGGCCGACCTCCTGCGCAACCGCCCGGACGTCGCCTCCGCCCTCGCGGACTTCCACGCCGCGGTCGCCCGCATCGGCGCGGCCAAGGCCGAGCTCTACCCGAAGGTGTCGCTCGGCGGCTCGTTCTTCTTCGCCGCGACCGGCACCGACAGCCTCTTCAAGGAGAACGCGCAGAACTACTCCATCGGCCCTTCGATCCAGTGGCCGATCTTCTCCGCCGGCAGGCTGCAGAACCAGGTCCGCGCGAAAGAAGCCTCCGCGCGCGCCGCCGAGGCCGAATTCCGCGAGGCAGTCCTGACCGCCGTCGCCGAATGCGAGACGGCCCTCTCCTCGCGCCGCCACGCGGTGGCCGCACTGGACGACCTCCGCGCCGCCGTGACCGCGGCCGAAGAGGCCGCGAAGCTCTCGGACTCGCTCTACCGCACGGGCCTCACGGACTTCCAGAACGTCCTCGACATGCAGCGCCAGCTCGCGTCCAACCGCGACGACCTCGCGCAGGGC
>JAFPUX010000333.1 GCA_017413145.1 Kiritimatiellia bacterium
ACGCCGGCGCCGGGGACGGCCGGCGTGAGGATCTGCGCGAAGAAGCGTTCGCGCACGCCGACCCAGCCGACGTTCCCGGCCAGCTCCGACCGCGCCGACATCGGCGCGGCGGGCGAAACCTGCGCGGCCGAGCAGCCGCCGCCCTTCGTGCCGAACAGGCCGGCGAGCGACGGCGCGCCGTCGCGGAACGACGACGCGAGCGTCTGCTCGGGCGTTTCGCCGTCCAGCGCGGCGTCCACGCCCATGTCGACGTCCTTGTCCGTGTCCGCGACCGAGCGGACGCCGCCCAGCGCGACCCGGAAGGCGGGCAGCGCGACCGGCGCGCCGTCCTTGGCCGAGAAGACGTCGCGCACCGCGAAGTGGAAGCCGTTCGTGAGCGCGACCGTGCGCTCCAGGCGAAGGCCGTCCGGGCCGTCCGCCGTCATCCGGACGACGCCCGGCGCGGTCTCCTCGAGCGCGAAGTCCGCGCCCGCGCCGAAGCCGGGGAGGCCGGCGAGCGCGAGGGTGGGGGTGCGCCCGAACGCGAGCTCGACCGGGCCGTCCGCCGGATCGAGCGTGCGGTCGAAGCCGGGCAGCACGACCGAACGGATCGCGCCGCCCTTGCTCGTGAACGTCACGCGTGCGGCGTCGTTCGACACGACGAGGAACGTCTCCGGCATCCCGGAATCGGGCTCGGCGGGGGTCTGTTGCGCCGCGGCGACCGCGGGGACGGACGCCGGAGCCGCCGCGTCCGCGGCGGCCGCCGGCTGCACCGCGGCCTGTTGCTGCGGCGGCGGGGAGGCGGGATGCGCGGCTTCCCACGCGGCCCGCTTCTTGCCGTTGGCGTAGTTCGAATAGAAGGCGCCGCAGAGCAGCAGCACCAGGACGGCGACGATGAGTTTGTCGGATTTGTTCATGGCGGATCGCGCTTCGCGCGAAGTGGAAGAGTGGAAAAGTGGAAGAGTGGAAAAGTGGATCAGGTGCCGGTATGCATTGAGCATTGCGCATTGAGCATTGCGCATTTGCCGAAGAAGCCGGGCCAGGTTTCCGGGACGGGGTCGTAGCCGTGGGGGCCGAAGGGGCGGCAGCGCAGGAGGCGGCGGAGCGTGAGCCACGTGCCCTTCAGCAGGCCGAAGCGGTCGAGCGCCTGCAGACCGTAGTTCGAGCAGCTCGGCTCGAACCGGCACGAGCCCGTGAAGAGCGGCCCGACCGTGACCTGGTAGGCCCGGATGAAAAAGATGCCGATCCGCTTCACGGCGAAACCTCCGGCGGCAGGATCCCCGCCGCGCGGCAGAGCGCGGCGAGGTCGGCGCGGACCTCCGGCTCCTTGGCGCGGAGGATGGAGCGGCGGGCGACGAGCACGAGGTCCCACGGGCCGCCCCCGAAGGACGGGCGGAGGAGACGGAAACTCTCGCGCAGGAGGCGCTTGGCGCGGTTGCGCTCGTGGGCGTCGTGGAAGGTGCGCTTGGCGGCGGTGGCGCCGAGGCGGTGGCCCGCGGCGTCGGCCGGGGCGGCGTCCCAGTAGGCGACCAGGTACCGCCCGGCGCGCTTCGCGCGGCCCGCGTAGAGTTGCTCGAAGCGGGCGCGCGAGACGATGCGCGAAGCCCGGCCGAAAAGACACGCGCGCCGCCGGGACGGCTCCGTCCCGGCGGTCGCTGGCGTGGGCGTTTCGGTCGCGGCGGACATCGCCCGCGCGGCCTCCGCTAGACCTGGGTCAGGCGCGCGCGGCCCTTCTGGCGGCGGCGCTTGAGGACCTTGCGGCCGTCGGCCGTGGCCATGCGGGCGCGGAAGCCGACCTTGCGGACGCGCTTGATCTTGGAGGGCTGGTAGACCTGTTTCATGGGGGACTCCTGGCGGATGCGTTCGGAAATGGTGGGCAATACAGGACTCGAACCTGTGACCCCTACCGTGTGAAGGTAATGCTCTAACCAACTGAGCTAATTGCCCGGGGTGCGAAACGCGGGGAATCAAAGCAAAAAACCGCCCGCAAGTCAACCGGAATTTTTCGTCGCGCGGGGTCTTGAAATCGTCCGCGCGATTTGCTAGACTCCGCGCCCGTTTTCACGCACACGCGATTTCCTAACAGCAACAACCCAACCGAGGCCCGACATGGCTAACATCCCCCTGGACAAATACCGCAACATCGGCATCATGGCCCACATCGACGGCGGCAAGACCACCACCACCGAGCGCATCCTCTACTACACCGGCGAGAACCACAAGCTCGGCGAGGTGCACGACGGCGCGGCCACGATGGACTTCATGGTCCAGGAGCAGGAGCGCGGCATCACGATCGGCTCGGCCGCCACGACGTGCTTCTGGCGCGACCACCAGGTCACCATCATCGACACCCCCGGCCACGTGGACTTCACCGCCGAGGTCGAGCGCTCGCTGCGCGTCCTCGACGGCGCGGTCGCGCTCTTCTGCGCCGTCGCCGGCGTCCAGCCCCAGTCCGAGCAGGTCTGGCGCCAGTCCGAGAAGTACAAGGTCCCGAAGGTCATCTTCGTGAACAAGATGGACCGCGTCGGCGCCGACTTCTTCGGCTGC
>JAFPUX010000334.1 GCA_017413145.1 Kiritimatiellia bacterium
CCAGCGGCCCCGCGCGTCGGTCTCGTACTCCCAGGAGCGGTTCACCTTGCAGAAGCGCAGCTCGAGCTCCGGCGCGGCGTCCGCGGCGACGGAGCCGTCCGGCGCGACGAGCGCGATCTCGACGGGCAGCGGCTCGCCGGCCGCGGCCGGGTCGAGGCCGAGGCCGAGATACCACGGGCGCACGTGGAGCGTCGTCGAGGCGCGCGCGGCGATCTGGCGGCCGCCGGGCTCCTGGACGGTGCCCTCGACGACGCAGCGCACGGGGCCGGGCGCGGTCTTGGCGCGCGTCTCGGCGGGCTTGAACGAGAAGAGCGCCTCCCCGCCGTCGCCGCCGTGCGTCCCGGCGCCGAAGGAAACCTCGTCGAAGATTTCGTCGCGCTCGTCCGCGGGGCCGAAATGCCACCGCTTTCCGTCGTAGCCCGCGGGCCGGAACGACGCATTGCGGAGCATCGCGCGGGCGCGGATCGGACGGTCCGCCGCGGGGGCGCCGAAGAAGTAGTCGCCGCGGACGCGGAATACGACGTCCTTCTGCGTGCACGGAACGGACTCGGGCAGGTCGAGCACCTGCGCCTTGATCTGCGGCGGCGCGAATTCCTCGACGGAGAACGCGCGGCGCGCGAGGACGCAATCGGCGCCGTGGGCGGCGGAGCCGGGGACGCGCAGCTCGGCGCTCCACTTGCCGGAGGGCTGCCCCTCCGGGACGGTCCACGGCGCGGCGGGGGCGACGCGGCCGCGGGCGTCGGAAACGAGCTTGAAGACCCGCACCTCGACGCCGTCGGGGCGCGCGACCGCGAGCTCGAGCGGCAGCGGCTCGGGCGCGCGGCCGGTCTTCGCGGTGCGGACGAGCGCGTCGAAGAAGACGGGCTCGCCGTGGCGGTAGATGCCGCGGTCGGAGAAGAGCGCGCCGGAGAGCGCGAAGGGCGAGGCGGGGTAGGGGTCCGCGCCGGACGGCGCGCCGGCGGGCGTCTCCTCGACCTCGTTCTCCCCGCGCAGGACGAGGAACGTCCAGTCGCCGTCGGGCGCGGCGGCGGAGACGAGGTGCGCGCGGTGCAGCGAATCGGGCTCGGCGAGCGTCGCGCGGCCCTCGGCGTCCGCGGAGAGCGTGCCGAGGAGCGCGCCGTTCTTCGCGAAGAACGAGATTGTCGCGCCCGCGACCGGGAGGCCGGTCGAGAGGCGCGCGGCGAAGACGTCGAGCCGGCCGGCGGCGCGGCGCGCCTGGATGCCGACGTCGGAAACCACGACGAGGCGGTCGAGCGAGCGCGTGGCGGACTCCGTCTTGTTCGTGTCCGTCGCGGAAACGCCGAGCAGGTAGGCGCCGCCGCGCAGCGACGCGCCGGCGTCCGCGAAATCGGCGAGGGCGACCACGTTCGTGACGACCGCATCCGGCGCGGCCGCGGGCGCGACCACGACGCGGCGGTGCAGCGAGGGGTGCTCCGCCAGATCGTAGGAGTCGTCCTGCGAGGACGTTTCGTTCTCCCACCAGTAGCGGCCCTTCGCCTCGCGGCGGCGCGCCAGCTCGCCGACGTTCTGGGGCAGGATCCGCGCGAGCGTGACGGTCGCGTGCGGGGCGTTCTGCGTGCGGAACGCGACGCCGACGCGGTCGCGCGGCGTGAGGTAATGGCCCTTGGAGAGCAGCTCCAGCGCGACCGGCGCGGACGCCGTGCGCAGCGGGACCGCGTTGGTCGAGAGCGAGAAGGGGAGGCCGTCCGACGCGACGACGCCGGGGCGCAGCGCGATCTCGTACTTCGTGTCGGGCCGGAACGCGCCCGTGAGCGTGTAGCGCGGCCGGTACCAGTCGGTGTCGCGGACGAGCGTCCAGCCGCCCTCCGGCGCGGGCGAGACGCGGAGGTTGTCGCGCAGCGAATCCAGGTCGGCCTCCTCCGTGAGGAAGAAGCGGATCGTCGCGCGGTCGGAGAACTCCCCGACGGACGACTCCACGTCGTGGAACGCGATCGCCGGCGGCGCGTAGGAAAGGTCCTTTCCGATCTCCTCGCCGAGCGGTTCGCGGTCGATGCCGCGCAGCGCCGCGCCGAAGCGGACGGTCGCGTTCGTCACGGCGTCGTCCGCGAGGAGGCCGAGGTAGACGGCCGTCTCGCCGCGCCATGCGCGGGTCTCGACGTTGAGGAGCTTCGTCGGCAACGGCGCGCCGCCGCGCGAGACGGACACGTGCGGGACGACGTTCGACGCGACCGTGTCGCGGTCGAGCGCCTCGCTTACGGCGAAGACGACGCGCGCCTTGCCGGAGGTCCACTTGGACGGCTCGAGGCGGACGCGGTCGACGGCGATCGGGCGCGGCTTCGCGGCCTCCGCGGCGCGCGAGCCGCGCGCGGGGGCGAGGCCGGG
>JAFPUX010000045.1 GCA_017413145.1 Kiritimatiellia bacterium
CCGAATGGCGCCCGCTCGCGGAGCCGGGGCGCCGGCTCGCCTTCGACCACGACGAGATACTCGCCGGCGCGCTCGCGCGGCTGCGGGAGGCGGACGCCGCGCGCGGCCTGGCCTTCGCGTTCGTGCCACGGACCTTCACGCTCGCCGAGCTGCGCGAGGTCTTCCTGGCGTTCGGGCTCTCGGCCGACGACCCCGCGAACTTCCGCCGCAAGATCCGGCCGGTCGTCGAGCCGGCGGGCGGCGTGCGCGGCGGCGCGGGGCCCCGTCCGGCCGCGCTCGACCGGAGGAAGTCGAAATGAGTGCGCACCCCGCCACGCCGCCCGCGGACTTCCGCGCGGGCCTGCTCCGTCCCGCGCGCCGGCGCCTCTGGGTCATCTCCGACCTGCAGCAGCGCGATCCGGCGAACGCCCGCCGCTGCATGCACGCGGGCGTGGAGGACTTCCTCTCGCTGCGTCTCCCGGTCGACGCCGTTTGCTATCTGGGCGACACGACCGAGGGCACCGATCCGGCTCACCTGCGCGAGATGGCCGACATGCAGGTCGAGGCGCTCGCGCGCGTCGACGCGCCCGTCTGGTACGCGATGGGCAACCACGAGTTCGACTACCACCGGTGGGGCGGCGGACGCGGGAGCGGGCGCGTCACGATCCCGATGCGGGAGCGCGTGCTGCGCGAACCGCAGTGGCATACGACGCCCTCCGTCCGCGACTGGCTGCTCGTCGCGGACTTCGGCGACCTGGCGCTCGCGATCTTCTCCGACCACGCCGCGCCGGACGGCTCGTGGTTCTGCGTCCACGGCGGCGCGACCGACGGCGAGAACCGGATCGACTACCCGGATCCCGGCGCCGCGGAGCGGGCGCGCGAAGCGATCGCCGCGCTCGGCAAACCCGTCTTCACGATGAGCCACTACGCCTTCCCGGGCGGCAACCGCGCCTCGGACCTGATGGGGACGCTGCTGCCGCTGCCGGAGAACGTCGTCGCGCACTTCTACGGCCACTGCCACGTCGGCGACTTCCAGTGGGGCGGCAAGGACTGCCTGCGCCAGATCTCCGGGATCGACGGCTCCGCGGTCACGCAGTTCGACGTCGCCTCGCTCGAGAACCGCCGCGGCAACGCGATCCGCTCGGCGGTCGTCGAGTGGTACGGCGGCGCCTCCTACGGCGTCTTCTTCCGCGACCACACCGCGCGCCGCTGGGAGAAGGCGTTCGTCGTCTGACGCCGGCGGGGTTTTACCGCTTTCAGGCCCCGGCATACCTAGCCGCCCCTCGGGACGGTGTGGTAGGATGCTCCGCAGACAACCGATGGAACGCACCCCGATGAAAGCGACTTTCCGGAACGCCCGCCTCCCGGCGGCCCTCGTCCTGCTCGCGGCCGCGGCCGCGCCGTCCGCTCCGGCGGCCGGGATCTCCGTCTTCTCCGACGACTTCGCCACGAGCCAGACGCTCGCCGAGCACTGGCGCGCGGACGGCGAGATCCGCAGCGAGGGCGGCCGGCTCGTCGTCTCGCCCGGCGCGAAGGCGACGTGGCGCGGCGCCGTGCCCGAGAAATACGTCCTGGAGTGGGTCGAGGGCGAGGAGCGCGCGCCTCGCCGCGAGGAGCGCGAGCGGGCGAAGAGCCCGGCCGTCGTCTTCGAGGCGCGGGGCGCGGCACGCCTGATCGACGACGTCGTGGTCTCGCTCCCGGAGGACGCCGACGCCTCGCCGAACCTCATCGTGAACTCCGGCTTCGAGTTCGACGAGGACGGCGTCCCGCCCTACTTCTGCAACCGCGGCGCGTTCGACTGGCGCCACTACGGCGGCGCGGAGTACGAGGCGTGGACGAAGGGCTTCGCGGTGGACACCGCGGAGAAGCACTCGGGCGGGCAGTCGTTCCGCCTCGCGGTGCGGCCGTACTGCGCGAACGTGTCGTTCTACCCGTGGCGCACGGCGACGCGCAAGGGCGCGCACGGCGTGTTCACGGGCTGGATGAAGGCGGAGAGGCCCGGGATGGAGATCACCGTGTCGCTCGGCCCCGAGCGGCGCACGTTCGCGCTCTCGACCGAGTGGGCCCGCTACGAGCTCGCGACGACGAACATGCCGGCGCCGGGCCTCTTCAGCCCCGTCCAGTTCGAGGTGCGCGATCCGTCGCGCTACGACGGCTGCATCTGGCTCGACGACCTCCAGCTCGAGTTCGGCGACGCGGCGACGCCGTGGCGCCCGAGCGACCTCGACGCCACGCGCTTCGGGCGGCAGGAGAAGGCGGAGCGCCCGCCGACCGTGCGGGTGAAAAAGCTCCCCGCGGGCGTGCGGCCCACCGTCGATCTTTCCTCGTGGGAGGCGCACGCGGCCGACGCCGGCCGGTTCTACGTGAAGCGCGAGGAGCCGGTCCAGCGCACGCAGGCCTTCCTCGCGTGCGACGACGACCGCCTCTACATCGGCTTCCGCAACTTCGGCGAGGATCCCGCGGAGATCGGGCACGCGCCCTACTTCAAGGACGCGACCGAGATCTGCATCCGCGACTCCGTGGAGGTGCTGCTGCGCCCGACGGAGGAGAAGAAGAACTACCACCTCTTCTGCGCGCCGAACGGCTGCCGCGCCGACGCCTACGGCGAGGACAAGACCTGGGACGGCTCCTGGACCGTGCAGGCGCGCGACGCGGGCGGCGCGGTCGAGTACCTCGTCACCGTCCCCTTCGCGGACCTCGCGGAGCGCGGCATGGACGCGCACTGGCTCTTCAACCTCGGCCGCAACGACCGCCACGGGGAGAACCCGCAGTGCCCCGGGACCTCCTACTCCAAGAACGGCGACTTCCGCGACGACGCCTTCTGGGCCTCGCTCGACCTGCCGCCGGAGGTCCACGCGAAGTGGGCGCGCGCCGCCGCCGCGAAGAAGGCCGCGCCGGAGCCGGTCGTCCTCGGCCGCCTCGACTTCTACATGCGCGAGCCCGAGGCGCGCTGGCGCATCCGGGACGAGGAGGGCCGCCTCGAGGAGGTCGCGCTCGACATCCGCGGCATGCCCTGCGGCACGAACGCCGTCACGGTCCGCGCGCACGGCCGCGACTGGCCCGTCGAGGTCGTGAAGCTTCCGTACTGGAGGGGCGCCACGCAGATCAACCGCTTCGCGCGCTGCCTCGAGAGGGGAGGGGAGAAGGTGCTGATGGCGGCCAACTGCCTCGTCGTCCGCGAGAACCCGCCCCGCGAGGACGGCCGATTCGCGATGCTCGACGCGATGAAGGCGCGCGGCTTCCGCTACGCGCACGTCTGCACCTTCTCCGACAAGGCGGGCACGGACCGGACGATTGCGATGCTCGAGTACGGGCGGAGCATCGGGATGGACTTCATCCTCTGGACGGGCGACCGCGACGGCGCCACCGAGACGCGCGCCGAGACGCGCGAGCGGCTGAAGGACTTCGACAACATCGTGAGCCGCGTCGCGACCGACGAGCCCGAGCTCTCCCGCCCGAGCGACGAAGTGCGCGACTTCATGGTCGAGGAGAAGAGGCACTATCCCTACACGCCGGTGCAGATGAACAACACGACGTTCGGCTTCCCGAGCCGGTTCGCCGACCTGCGGACCGACGTCTTCATGCTCGACGCCTATCTCACCGCCGCCGAGTTCGGCACCGTCGACCAGATCCTGCGCAACGTCGACGAGATGCTCAAGGCGCGCGAGGGCGTCCCGTGCTGGTTCTTCCTCGCGGGGATGAACTCGATCCACTACAAGCAGCCCTCCTACGCCGAGCAGACCGCGCAGTGCTGGGGCGCGATCTGTGCCGGCTGCTCCGGCGTCACGTGGTTCGTGAACATGGTCGGCTCCGAGGCGAACTGGCGCGCGATGGTCGACTTCAACCGCGAGGCCCAGGAGCTCAAGGACAAGATCCTGAGCGAGGAGATCTGCGAGCCCGCGCGCGCATCGGTCGGGCCGGACCTCCTCCGCCACCGCACCTCGAAGTGCGGCGACGACTGGTACGTCTTCTCGTGCAACGTCGACGCCGACCCGCTCGAAGCCGTGACCTTCGCGCTCCCGCCCGACGCCCCGCGCGCCGGCACCGTCGAAGTCCTCTACGAAGACCGCACCCTCCCCCTCGAGGACGGCACCTTCACGGACGCCTTCCCCGGCCACTTCCGCCACGTCTACCGCATCAAGCAATGAAACGTTCCACGAAGAAGACGGCGGCCGTGCCCGCCCGCCGCAAGAAGAACGCGCCGCCCGCGGCGGAAACGCCCGCCGCCGTCCACTACGTGCCGGCGGAGATGTTCGACGTGTCGAAGGTCGTCCGGGGGACGGGCGAGTGCGAAGTCGCCTGCGCGGCGATCGAGAAGCGCTTCTCGACGTCCGCGAAGAAGCACTTCTTCGGGCTGCGCACGCCCGTGCCGTTCGCCGTGGAGATCCCGGTGGACGGCGACGCGGCCGCGTTCGAGGCGGCGTGCGGCGTCGACGCCGCCGGAGCGAAGGGAAAGGTCGCCCTGAAGGTCCTCGCCGACGGACGCGAAGCATGGTCGGGCGTCGTGGCGACGGGCGACAAGGCCGACCTCAAGGCGCGCGCGGACCTGCGCGGCGCCAAGACCTTCACGCTCGTCGCCGAACCGGCTGACGGCGGGGCGGGGGAGGGCGTCGGCGCCGTGTGGGGCGGCGCGAAACTGCTCTTCGCCGACGGCAAGGTCCTCCCGAACGACGTGCGCCGCACGTCGCGCCAGCTCGGCGTCCTCACGCCGCCGGAACGCCCGGAGCCGCGCGTCAACGGCCCGCGCGTCTACGGCGTGCGTCCGGGGCGCCCCATCCTCTACCGCGTGCCCGCGACGGGCGCCGGCCGCCTCCGCGTCGAGGTGGTCGGGCTGGGACTCGACTGCCCGAAGCTCGCGAACCTCTCCTACGACCCGAAGACGCGCATCCTCTCCGGCCGCATCGACGAACCCGGCGAGTACGTCCTCGCGATCCGCGCGACGAACCACCTCGGCAGCGACGAGAAGCCGTTCACGATCAAGGTCGGCGAAACGCTCTGCCTCACGCCCGCGATGGGCTGGAGCAGCTGGAACGCGTTCGGCGGAAGCGTCTCGGACGAAAAGGTCCGCGCCGCCGCGGACGCCCTCGTCGCGACCGGCCTCGCGGACCACGGCTGGGCGTACGTCAACGTCGACGACTTCTGGCAGAACATCCCGGAGCGCAAGGCGGAGGACCCAGCGCTCGACGGCCCCCTGCGCGATTCCGCCGGCCGCCTCGCGCCCAACTCGCGCTTTCCGGACATGAAGGCGCTCGTGGACCACATCCACGCCAAAGGGCTCAAGGCCGGCATCTACTCCAGTCCCGGTCCGTTCACCTGCGGACGCGCCGCCGGAAGCTGGGAGCACGAGGAACTCGACGCGAAAACGTTCGCCGAGTGGGGCTTCGACTACCTCAAGCACGACTGGTGCTTCTACGACGACGTCGCGTTCGGCTCCGACGTCCTCCGCGCGATGTATCCCTATCTCGTGATGGGCGCCGCGCTCCGCCACCAGAAGCGCGACGTCGTCCTTTCGCTGTGCCAGTACGGGATGGCGAACGTGAGCGCGTGGGGCCGCTGCGTCGGCGCGCAGAGCTGGCGCACGACGGGCGACGTTTTCGACACGTGGTCCTCGGTCTCCGCCGCCATCGAGAAGCAGAAGCGGCTCTACCTCTACGCCGGCCCCGGCGCGTGGAACGACCCCGACATGCTGTGCGTCGGCGCGGTCTGCTGGAACGACGGCAAGGAGTCGCGCCTCGCGCCGAACGAGCAGTACACGCACGTGTCGCTGTGGGCGCTCCTCGCCGCGCCGCTGATGATCGGGTGCGACCTTACGAAGCTCTCCCCGTTCACGCGCTCGCTCCTCTCGAACGACGAAGTGATCGAGATCGACCAGGACGAACTCGGCAAGGCCGCCGGCTGCATCGCCGAAGGCGACGACTGGGAAATCTGGGCGCGTCCGCTCGCGGACGGATCGATCGCCGCCGGCCTCTACAACAAGTCGAACCGCGAGCAGACCATCGCTTTCGACCTGCAGAAGGCCGGCCTGCTCTGCAAGTGGCTCGTGCGCGACGTCTGGCGCCAGGAGGACGTGGGCGTCTTCGCGGGCTCCTACGAGGCCTCCGTTCCCGGCCACGCGACCCACCTCGTGCGCCTCCGCCCGTGCCGCTGCGGCAAGCTCCGCGACGACGTGGCGGACATCCGCGACGCCGCGTGGCGGCTGCTGCGCGAGAAGGACCTGGCCAGGAAGGGCGCGGTCTGTAGGACCGCGCCCACAGGACGGGGCGGCTTCCGAGCGTCCTGTCGGTGCGGGCCGTCCGCCCGCGGGCGCGGCACCCCGGCGTCCTGTCGGCGCGGGCCTCCAGCCCGCGCCGGTCCGGAAGCGCCACTCCAGCGGCGCGCCCGGCCGCTCGCGAGCCACGTAGAGCGCGGTACCGCCGCCCGCGATCGCCATCCCGGCGATCGCGTCGTTGAGCGAGTGCCAGGCGGCGCTCCGGCCGTCGCCGGAGCCCGCGGCCCGCGAGAGCAGCAGGAGCCGCCCGGCGGCGAACTGCCCCGGTTCGTCCTCTTTCGGGCGGTACACGGCGAAGAGCGGGTCGGGCACGACCCGCACCATCGGAGCGCCGCGCTCGCCGAGCGCGCGTTTGAGCGCCTGCTCCGCGGGCGAGACGAAGGTGGAGACCGGCGTGAAGCCCTTTTCGGCCGCGGTCAGGCAGCGGGCGGCCACGGCCGGGATTTCGCCCGGCGCGATTTTGCGCGAGAGCCGGATCGCGGCGAGCTTCCCGCCGAGAAGCCCGGTCGCGCCGACGCCCGTCCACCATTCATCGTCGGGAAGGAGCGGCGAAACCAGCGGCTCGACCACCTTGAGCGGCGGATTCGCGCCGTGCATCAGCGACCACTTGAGCGGGTTGTTGGCGATGTATTTGTCGACCAGGTCGATGATTTCGCGCGAAAGGCAGAGCCGGTCGTAGTAGTTGGGCTCCCACGCGAGGCCGATGCCCAGCCGCTTGGCGCGCCAGTTGGTCCAGCGCTTGAAGTTGCCGACGAAAGCCCCGACCGCGGCGATCGGATCCGGCATTCCGGGGCGCGCGTAGATGCGGAAATGCACGTGGTCGGGCATGACCACGGAGGACCGGAGCACGAGGTCCGGATTGCGGCGGGTCTCGCGCTCGAGGGTTTCGAGCGCGGCGAGGCCGAGCGGCGAGTGGAGGACCCTGTCGCCGGAAACGGTGCCGAAAAGCGGTCGACGCGGCGCCAGGCCGAAGGTGATGAAGAACACCGCTCCGCGCGAGTAGTCGTAGCCCTTGAAGCGGCGGCGTGCGCGGAAGGCGGGGAAGGGCATGGGGGGGCTTCCGGAATAGGCGCAGTCTGAAGGACTGCGCCGACAGGACGGTGCGGCGCCCGGCGTCCTGTCGGCGCGGGCCTTCAGCCCGCGTCAGTCGAGGTGCATCTTGTACTTGAAGAACATGTGGTCGACGGTGGCGGGGATGCCGGTGACGCAACTGCCGTCGTCCTCGACCCTGTATTCGTCCGGGTCGCTCCAGTCGGCCACGTCCGGGGAGCCCAGGATCGTGAACTTGGTGTTCCACTCGTCCGGATACTTCCGTTCGGCGAACTGCAGGTAGGGCGAGCCGTTCTGGTCGATGCAGATCTGGCACACGGGCATGCCGTTCGCGTCGACGCTCGCCGGCGGAACGATGTCGAAGAGATACCGCGCCGCCGCCGGGATGCCGTCCACCATCTCGTCCGGCCGCGTGCCCGCCGGCAGGCCGGCCTTGTATTTCAGCCAGCGCGCGAACGAATCGACGGTGAACGACGTGACGCACTTGAGATACGGCATGCTTTCGCCTTCGTCGATCAGCCACGTCTCGGCGAACGCGAACGCCGGGAAGCTCTCCTGTTTCGTCATGTCCGCGCCCGCGACCGGCGTGATTCCGGCGCAGTCGGCGGCCGCCGATCCGTACCTGCCCGCGGCGAGTTGCGCCGTCGCGCCCGAATCGTAGTAGGAGTTCGTGACGATGTTGTCGGAAAGGGATCCGCCGAACGCGCCGACGTAGGTGGTCGAGGTGGCGTCCACCCGTCCCGAGCAGTAGGTCCGTTCGATCTTTCCGCCGGAGGACTCGCCCGCGAAGCCGCCGACCCGGCCGGACGTTCCGACGGCCGCCACGTCCGCGTTCGCGTAGGAATCGGCGACAAAGCCGCCGCTGTGGTGTCCGACGAATCCTCCGACATAGGCGGAGTTGTTCGCGGAGCCGGTCTTCTCCACCGAGCCGGCGGCGCTGCAGCGGAACACGGACGGTTGGTCGTAGACGTAGCCGGCGAAGCCGCCGACCTTCGTCGAGGAGCTCGAAACCGTGCCGACGAAGGCGTTCTCCGCCACCAGCGACCGCGAGCAGATCCGGCCCGCGAAGCCGCCGGCCTGGTCCGAGGTGCTCGTGACCGTGCCGAACGCCCGCACGCCTTCGACGCGCCCGCCGGCGATGTTGCCGAACAGACCCGCGCAGGACGCCGTTGCCTCCACGACGAAGTTCGAGATGCAGCCGTTGTTGCCGTAGAACTCGCCCGTGAATCCTGTCGACGAATTGCCGATCGGAGTCCACGCCGCGCCGCCCAGGTCGATGACGTCCGTCGCCAGGCGGTAGCAGCCGTCGAGGTGGTTCGCGACGTCGAGGAGCTGCTCGGCGGTCGTGATCGGCGTCGCCGACTTCCACCGCGGCTCGACCTCCGGCCAGCCCGCGGAGCGCTGCGCGATTTCGGCGTCCGTGACCGCGCCGCCCTTCATCGCGTCGCTGCTGCCGCAGAACCACCGCGCGCCGTTGGCGGAGGCGGAGACCGCGCAACCCTCGACCGTGCCGCGCGAGTAGTACCAGTTGCCGAGGAACGACCCGCAGTTGCTTCCCGTGCCCCAGACGGCGCCGGATGCCCAGCAGGCGGCGTTCGTCGCCGAGGTGTTGCCGAGGTAGCCGATGAATCCGCCGAAGTCGTTCCCCGTCGACTTCACGTCGCCGCGCGCCGCGCAGCCGGTGATCAAGACGGGCTTGGAGACGTAGCCGACGAAGCCGCCGGCGTAGCCCTTGCCGGAGACGAAACCGTCCGCGCGGCAGCCGGAAACCGTCACCATCGCGTCGCCGCTGTCGCAGGCGCCGATCAGGCCGCCGACGGTGCTTCCCGTCGAAACCACGCTTCCCGACGCCGAGCAGCGGACAAAGGACGATCCGCCTTCGACGCGGCCGACGAGGCCTCCGACGTAGGTCGACGCCGAGGTGACGTCCACTGCGGACGAGCAGTCCGAGAACGCCGTTCCCGCGGCGTAGCCGACGAGCCCGCCCGCGTTGCCGTTGTATCCGTTGACCTTGCCGGACGCCGAGCAGCCCGAGACCGAGGTTCCGGCGTAGGCACGCCCGACGAGCGCTCCGACGTATTGGTTGCCCGCCACATTGCCGTTCGCGACCGAGACGCCGTCCAGCGTCGCGCCCGACGTGCAGCCGAAAAGGCCGCGGTAGTTGGTGGAGGACGAGGTGGTCGTCCCGTTCGTGCAGGTCAGGTTCTTCACGGCGTGGCCGAAGCCGAAGAACGAGCCGGAGAATCTCGTGGAGTCGTTCCCGAGCGGCGTCCACTGGCGGCCCAGGAGGTCGATGTCCGCGCCGAGGCCGTAGATGCCGCCGAGGTTGTTGCGGACGGCGTCCAGCTCGTCGGCGGTGGTGATCAGCTTGCCGAGGAGCGCCGCCGCGACGCGGTGGTTGTCCATCTTGATCGTGGTCGTCGCGCTCGTGCGGCTCGCGTAGGGCGTCGAACCGGTCCACTTCACGAAGAAGCCGCCGTCGTCGGGGATGGCCGTCACCGTCGCGTTGTCGCCGGGCGCGTACCAGACGCCCGCGCCGGAAATCCGCCCGGACGAGCTCCCGCCGATCGACGCGTAGACCATCAGGTCGCCGTCCGGCGAGCTCCAGGCCAGATACGGCTGCGTCACGCCGTCCGCCTGCGTCCAGACGGCGCCGTCGGCGTCGTCGATGGCGAGCCAGGTGTCGAAGTTGCCGGAGTCCTTCATCCCCGCCGCGTCGTATTCGGCGATGTTCTCCTTCGCCTCCGAGGTTCCGGCGGTTCCGGTGCCGAAGGCGTGGAGGTCGCCGGTGCACAGCGCCGCGCAGTCCGTGATCGCGCCGTA
>JAFPUX010000335.1 GCA_017413145.1 Kiritimatiellia bacterium
CAACTACGGCCCCTACCAGTTCCCGGAGAAGCTGATCCCGCTCATGGTCCTCAACGCGCTCGAAGGCAAGGAGCTGCCGGTCTACGGCGCGGGCCTCAACGTGCGCGACTGGCTCCACGTCGAGGACCACTGCGCCGCGATCTGGACCGTGATGACGCGCGCCGAAGCCGGCTCGACCTACTGCGTCGGCGGCCGCAACGAGCGCACGAACCTCGACGTCGTGAAGACGCTCTGCGCCCTCGTCGACCGACTCGCCCCGCCGCTGCCCTCCGGCGCGCCGCGCGAGAGCCTCGTCCGCCACGTCACGGACCGCCTCGGCCACGACCAGCGCTACGCGATCGACTGCGGCAAGCTCGAGCGCGACTTCGGCTGGACGCAGGCCTACACGGCCGAAAACGGCTTCGAGCAGACCGTGCGCTGGTATCTGGACAACCCCGCGTGGATCGACTCCGTCCGCACCGGCGCCTACCGCACCTGGCTCGAACGCAACTACGCCTCGCGCTAGCGCCGCGATGCATCCGGCCTTGCCAGCAAACCTCCCGCGCCGCGCGCGCCTGCTGCGGTCGCTTCGCGCTACGCTCGACGCGGCGGGGTTCGTCGAGGTCGAGACGCCCGTCCGCATCGCCGCGCCCGCCAACGAGCCGTTCATCCGCCCGCCCGCGAGCGGCGACCGCTTCCTGCGCGCGTCGCCCGAGCTGCAGATGAAGCGCCTGCTCGCCGCCGGCGTGCCGCGCCCCTACCAGATCGGCCCGTGCTTCCGCGAGGGCGAGCGCGGCGCGCGGCACGCGCCGGAGTTCACGATGCTCGAATGGTACCGCGCGCCCGGCACCTACCTGGAGATCCTCGCCGACCTCGAGGCGCTCGTGCGCGACGCCGCGCGCGACGTGGCGGGGTCCGGGCGAGTCGCCTTCGGCAGCACGACGGTCGACCTGGCGCGCGAATGGGAGAGGATCCCCGTGCGCGAGGCCTACCGCCGCTGGGCCGGCTGGGACCCCGTGGAATCGTGGGACGCCGCGCGCTTCGACGAAGACATGGCGCTCTCGATCGAGCCCGCGCTGCCGCGCGACCGGGCGTGCGTCCTCATCGACTACCCCGCCCCGGCCGCGGCGCTCGCCCGGCTTTCGCCCGCCGATCCGCGCGTCGCGGAGCGCTGGGAAATGTACGCCGGCGGCATGGAGCTCGCGAACGCGTTCGGGGAGCTGCTCGACGCGGCCGAGCAACGCCGCCGCTTCGAGGCGGCGCGCGCGGAGAAGATCGCGAACGGAGAGACGCCGATGCCGCTCGACGAGGACTTCCTCGCCGCGATGCCCGCGATCCCCGGCCCGGCCGGCGGCGCCGCGCTCGGCGTGGACCGGCTCTGCATGCTGCTCTGCGGCGCGGACGAAATCGACGCCGTCCGCGCGTTCCCCGGCTAGAGCGGTTCCAAGAATTCCGCACCCGGGGAGTGCGCGCGTCCCCGCACGCCGCGGCGGCCGAGGACGGCCGCCCGCCCCGACTGCGGAGCCTTGGAATTGCGCCGGCGCGCCGGCCGGTCACTTTCCGCGGGGGAGGGAGATGCCTTCCGCGGCGAGTTTCTTCCGGACCGTCGCCTTCTGCGCGTCCGAGAGCGTCGCGTTGTCCAGCATGAAGGCCGCCTGGGCCGGCGTCATCTGCCCGCCTTGGACGGACATCCGGATGCCGGTCGCCAACTGCTCGACCATGGCGTCGGGCATGGCGGGGGGCGTCGCGCCGGACCTGTTTCGCGACGCCGGCTCCGCGGAACGCGTTTTCGGGAGGAGAACCGGCGGGGGATCGTCCTCGATCGTTCCGTCTCCCGGAATGGGCGAGACCGCGTACGGATCGACTTGCGCGGCCTCGCGCTCCGCGTTGCGCTCCTCCGCCCGCTTCCGTTCCGCCGCGCGCCGGGCATTCGCCTCCTCGACGCGGCGGCGCTGTTCCTCCCGCGCAGCCCGCTGTTCTTCGGCGCGGCGCCGCCGTTCTTCGGCACGGCGACCTTCCTCCGGCGGGGCCCGCCGTTCGTCGACGCCGGCCTCCCCTTGGAAGGTCCCGTTCCGGAAAAACGGATTGTCGGCGTTCGCCTCTTCCAGCTCGTCGACGTCTTCCTCCTCTTCCCCGCTTGTGTCCATCGAGAGGGAGGCCTCGGACATTTTTTGCATGCTCTTGGTGAATTCGTCCAGCGCCTTCTGCCGATCCCGCTCCTCTTTGTCCTTTCGTTTCCGCTCGCGATCGGCTTCCTCCTTGGCCTGGCGGTCGGCTTCTTCCCGGCGTTTCCGGGCTTCTTCCTGCTTCTTGAGACGGTCGGCCTCGGCCTTTTCCCGCCGTTTCTTGAATTCGGCCGCCCTGCGTTCCTCGGCCGCCTTGCGTTTCGCTTCCTCGGCCGCCTTGCGTTCCTCGTCCGCCTTGCGTTCCTCGTCCGCCTTGCGCTTCGCCTCTTCGGCCGCCTTGCGTTCCTCGTCCGCCTTGCGCTTCGCCTCTTCCTTCTCTTTGCGTTCGGCATCGGCCAGCGGAACGCCGCGCTCCTCCAAAAGCGCGCGGAGCCGTTCCCGTTTCGATTCGTGGACTTTCGGGGAGTCGAGCCACTTGAGAATCTGCCCGGCCGATTTCGTTCCGTCCTGGTAGGCCGCCGCCTGCCGGTCCGCGACCTCGGCCAGCTTGTCCGTTTTCGCGGGCGCCGGCGCCGCGGTCGGCTTTGAATCCTCCGGCTTGGCGGCCGGAGTCTTCGGCTTCGGAGCGGATTCGGTCTCTGCCGCCGGTCCGGGAGCCGGTTCCGGTTCCCGGTTCGTCTTCGGCGCGGGTTCCGGTTTCGCCTCCGGTTCCGTCGCCTGCGCGCTCCCGGCCTCCGGTTCCCCGTCGTCGAAAAACCGCATGGCCTCCTTGTCGCGCGCGCTCTTCTTTTCGGCCGCGGCCCGTTCGTCGCCTTCGCGGATCGCCTTTTCGGCCGCCGCGACCGCGTCGAGATACCGGCGGACGGTTTCCCGGTCGAATCCGTTTTCCGGTTCGAGCAGCTGGAACTCGCCGCCTTGGCCGACGGCCGAGAAATGGTCGTTGAGCAACAGGCCGTAGTTTTCCGTCGCGTTGACGTTTTGGCCCATTCTGTCCGCAATCACGGCGAACGGAATCTTGGCGTCGATTTTCGCCTTCTTCACGTCGCCGTCGCGGGTGCGGAGATCCTGCAGGTCGGAAAGCGGATTCCCGAGACTCGACATCCAGAAGAACGGGACGTCCACGTTGTCCGGTTCGCCGGCCAGCACGGTCCAGACGCGGAGAACGGGCGGAAGACCGCCGTCCTCCGCCGAGAAGAGGCCGCTTTCCTCGAACGCCTTCGTGTAACGCTTCGGCCAGTCCGCCCGCCCCGAATTGAACTCGTTGCCGTGGCAGAACGCCTCCACGACGTCCGCGAGGAACGTCTTGAAAAGGCCCTTCCGGGCGAGCGCCTTGAAGTAGTCGTCTGCGGACGAGAAGGCGCCGACCGGCGGAATCGCGTCGTTCGGAACCCGCGAGCGCAGGGCGTCGCCGAGGCATTTCAGGGCGTTTTCCGTCTTGCTCTTGTCGGCCCAGGCCTGCTGCCGTTCTTTCTGTTCGGCCTTGATCGACGCGGCTTCGTGCCGTTCCATGGACAAGGAGGCGCAGGCAAGCCCGACGCAAAGCAGGAGGAACGAGACGACCGTTCCGGCGAGGAACGTCCCTCGCCCGGCGCGCCACGCCCGGAAGTCGCGCATGGCGGCGGCGAACCCGTTGGGCTCGCCCTCGGGCCGGCCGGTGACGAGCGGGGCGATCGTCTTCTTGAGAATCACCGTGATCGCGGTCGCGATGAGGACTTCCGCGACGACGTTCGTCTCCTCCGTGCGGCCGCGCTTCGCGTTCTCGTTCATCGTGTGGCGGTCGTGCCAGCGGTTCTCCGCCGCCTCCAGACTGCCGACCGGATGCAGGATCCGCTGGATCGCCGTCCAGATCCGCATGACGCAGAAGTAGCTGAACCACGAGGCGACGTATTTGGCGATGACGACCGCGAACGCCGTCTTCCAGCCCAGATGCCGGTTGCGGACGTAGCAGGAGTGGACGAGGAGCGCCAGGCCGACGGCCGAAACGCCTTCGAAGAACGCGAACAGCATCACGAGGCTGGACAACCGCTCCGCCGACGGCTCGAAGAAACAGTAGAGGAACATGATGACGCCGAAGAACGTGACGAACAGGACGAGGAGGGCGTTCCCGGCGAGTTCGAAATACGAGTTGAAGACCCGGAGGCGTCCTTCGCCGGCGGCGTTCCGGACTTTCAGCGCGATGCGGATCAGCAGGAAGACCTGAAGCGCGAGACCGCCCAGGCCGAAGCCGAAGAACAGGAGGATTCCCATCTTCCCGGGAAGGTAGTCCATGAACCGGGAGGAGACCGCGGCCAGGACGATGCCGACGACCGCCGCCGCGTGGAGAAGGGCGGCTCCAAGGAAGAAGCCGAAGAACGAGAGGACCGTGAGAACCGGCGCCGCAAGCACGGGGGGGAGTTTGTTCGCCCGCCGGCGCGCGTTCGCGACGCGGCGCCCGCACCAGTTCAAGATCCCGTTCGCAAAAGCCGGGAAGAACGGACACGGCGCGTCCGGATCGACGGGCTGTCCGACGTCGGCATCGGGGTCGAGATCGGGTTCGACATAGGGAACGGGTTCGGGCGCGGCGGCCGGGACCAGGGCCTCGTCCGAGGCGGATTCATCGGTTGTATTCATGTTGTTTCGGCGCCGCGGGATGGCGGCCTTTTTTCTTTACCTGCCGGTTTCCGGCAAATCTTACGCGGACCGGAAAAAACAATTTTTGTCTCGCGGCGAACCCCGGTTTCTGGTAGATTCCCGTTCCGTCCGATCGACCCGCCATGCCTCCAACCCCTCCCGGATTCTTCGACGACTGGCTCGCCGCCCGAAGCGGCTCTCCGCCCGACGGGGACGAACGCAGCGCGTGGCTTCTCGCGCCCGGCGCGCGGATCGGCGCGTGGCGCGTCGGAGGGCCGCTGGGGCGCGGCGGAAGCTGCGAAGTCTACCACGCGGACGGGCCGGCGCCCGCCGCGCTCCGCATCCTCCACCGCACCGATCCGACGGCCGCGGAGCGGTTCCGGCGGGAGGTCGAGATCCTGCGCGGGGCGGACCATCCGGCGCTGCCGCGCCTCCTCGACGCGGGCGAGACGGCGGACGGCCGCCCGTGGATGGCCGTGGAGGAGCTCGAGAGGCGGGAGCTGCCGCGCGGCGACCGCGACGTCGCGCGCTTCGTCCTCGCGCTCTGCGGCGGTCTCGCCCACCTCCACGCCCGCGGCGTCGTGCACCGCGACGTCAAGCCCTCCAACGTCCTCTTCCGCGCCGACGGCTCGCCGGTGCTGATCGACCTCGGGCTGGTGAAGCGATGGACGGCGCCCGAGGGCTCCGAAGCCGCCGGACCGTCCGCCGCGCCGACCCTGTCGATCGTCGACGGGCGGGCCGTCGGCGTCGGCACGCCGGGCTACGCG
>JAFPUX010000336.1 GCA_017413145.1 Kiritimatiellia bacterium
ACGGCGCGCGCGGGGTCCGCGGGATCGACGCGGCAGACCGCGGCCGCGCCCTCGGGGAAGGGCGCGAGGAGCGCGTCGCGCTCGCGGACGGACTCGACGGACTTTTTCGCCGCCGCGGCGCACCAGCGGTCCGACTCGAACGCGGCGCCGTCGCGTTCGTAGCGGTAGCGGACGTCGAGCCGCCAGCGTCCGCCGGGCTCCTCCTCGGCGCGGGACGCGAGGATCGTGCACGGCGTCGCGTCCCAGCCGTCCGCGCGCCAGGTCGCGAGCGCGGGTCGGATGAACTGGACGGCCCCGAGGATTCCGAAGGCGGCGGCGATCGCTCCGAAGAACGCGCGCGACGCACGGTCGTCGGACCGGACGGATTTCTTCGCGGAGGGATTGCTGCGGGCGGCTCTCATCTTTGCGACGCGACGGGGTCAGGGGCACGCGGCGAGGGCGAGGATGCCGTCCCAGACGGGGTCGTCGTCCGTGGCGTTCTCTCCGCGGAGGACGAAGAACCGGCCGTTTGCGGTTCGGTAGCGAAGACATCCGTTTCCATTCTTCCAGTCCTCCGGACGGAAGGAGCGTCCGTCGTCCTTGCCGACAAACATCATGGCGGCGGCCCACGGGCGCTCGATGTCTGATTTCTTGCGTGCGAGGAGAATCAACCGCCAGCCGGGGACGTCCGAACGGTCGATCGGACCGGCGTAACCGACCACACGGCCGTCGTGGAAGCGTTCGCGCGAGTCGAAGCCGCAGTACCACACGCTCTCCAGACCGTTTGCCACGGCCCGCTCCACGAAGTCCGGGAAGAATCCGAGACCCCACGCCTCATCGTCGCCGGGCGCTGGCGGGCCGGACGCATCCGGCGCCCAGTCCGCGCGTGCGAACGAATTCGTCACGGACTGCCAGAAGCCGTCCCAGAGTCCCGGCAGGTCGACCGGCGCGGGAATCTCCAGGACGAGGAACCGGTCGCCGGCCGTCGCGTGGAGATGGCGGCTGCGCCAGATCTTCCCCGGATCGACCCCCGAATCGAACCAGCCGATGTCGAAGGCGTTCGTGCCCGTGAAGCCGACCGACAGCCGCGCGGATGCCTCCGCGCCGGGCTTCCCGGACCGGGGGAGGTCGAGGATGACCGAAAGTCCGGTCCATCGGTCCTTCCACGGTTCGGGACCGGACTTGCGGATTAGCGGTTCGCGGCACTGCGCGCCCGCCTTCGCCGCTTCGGCGCGCGCGAACGCCAGCGCCGACCGGAAGAACCGCGTGGCGGGGTCTTTCGCACGCGCCGGCGCGGCGGCAAGGGCGAGGAGGGGGAAAAGGAGGGCGAGGCGTTTCATTTCGTGGCGGGGAATTAGCGGACGCGGACGCCATGGCCGGTCAGCCAGTCCTCGAGCTTCGCGGCTGACTCGTCGACGAGCGGCATGTCGCCGCTAAACCCGTTCCAGCGGAGGGCTTGGCAATGCTGGACGTTCGACAGGATGATCTTGCGGTCTCCGGCCCACCAGTCGATGCCGGGATAGCCGCAGCACATGCAGTTCGACATGTACGGATAGCGTCGATAGAACCGGAGAGAGTCGTTGAACGCGGCGATTTCCGCGGCGTTCGTGATCGTGGCGAGGACCGGTTGCTCGTCGACGTTCTTCCAGTGGCAGATGTAGCCGCCGTCCCGGACGACGATCCGGTCCGCCTGCGCCGCCAGACGGGCGAACCGGTTCGTCTCCGCCCGGAAAAGAACCGTGTCGGTCACCCGAATCGGCGCGTTCGTCCAACAGACGAGGCCGTGGACGTTGTCGGGGAAGTGTTCGGAGGCTTTCATGTCGATGACATCCGGCGGCCCCTCCGGCTCCGGCGGCTCCTCGTCGGACTCGGGCTCTTTCGGTGCCGGCCGAAACTCCGTGACGACGCCGAGATCGATCCCGGCGGCTTCGCAATACGCGAGCAGATACCAAGCGGACAGGCGCCCGATTGAGAAATCGGACTTGGAGACGGTTTCCCGGATTTCCCCGGATGGTCGGACGCGAAGTTCGATGTCGGGCCACTCGCCATTGCGGTTGCCTTCGTATCGAACGGTCCAGAACGCGCCGTCCCCGTCTTCGCCGCGGACGACCGACCGGAACAGCATCGTCGGGTATGTCCCCGACTCCGCGAACGCCTTCTCGTGCCGGAACGCGCGATCGAGCGCGTCCTTGATCGTGAACGGGGCGTCCGCGGCGCATTCGTCCGGGACATGGACGGGCCCGTCGAGCGAGTAGTCGTTGCGGACGTGACGGGGGAGAACGCCGGCGGGAGCCTTGGCGCGCAAGCGGATGCGCTGGGGCGGCGGCGGCGGATCGTGCGCGCCGGGGCACCATGTCAGGCCCGACGGAGTCCAGGCGTAGTAGACCATGAGCGAGAGCGCGGTGAAGCAGGCGTCGCGGACGCCGTCCGCGGAGCGCTCCCAACCCCGGACGTCCGGAAGGTTTCCGAGCATGTGCTTGTTCCACTCGGGGAATACGTAGGGATGGGCCCCCTGCCGATCGGCGTTCGCGAGAAAGAAGCAGTCGCGCGGCGGCGAATCCCAGGCACGGGACGGCACGACGGACTTCTCCGGACGGGCGAGATCGACGCGGACCGGCGCGAGCGCTTCGCCCATGCGGACGCGAACCGGCGAATTGCAGCGTCCGCCCTCGGCCAGGACGAACGCGGCGGCGGCCACGGCCGGGTCGGGCCAGACGCCGCCGGCGGGCGCCCGCGGCGAATCGGGACCGGCGAGCGCCTCGAGCGCTTCGAGCGCGCGCTTCAGGACTTCCTGCAGTTCGGCGGAGGGCAGTTCGTCGCAACGCCAGGTCGTGGACGCGCGGAGCGCGAGCACGCACCAGACCGTCGCGAAGACGTCGCCCGTGCCGCCGGGGGC
>JAFPUX010000337.1 GCA_017413145.1 Kiritimatiellia bacterium
GCTGACCGTGACGGCCAACGCGAACACGATCTGCTACGGCGACGAGCCGGCGGCCGCGGGCGTGGCCTACGACGGCTTCGCCGAGGGCGAGGACGCGTCCGTCCTCGCGGGCACGCTCGCGTATGCATACAATTACGCGCAGTACGGCGACGTCGGCACGTACGCGATCACGCCGAGCGGGCTGTCGGGCGGCAACTACGAGATCGAGTTCGTGGCGGGGTCCCTCGTCGTCACGCAGAAGGTCGTGGGGCTGTCGTGGGGAGAAACCTCCTTTACCTACGACGGCACCGAGAAGTCGCCGACGGTCGAGATCGTTGGCGTCGTCAACGGCGACGACGCATCCGTCACCGTCTCGGGCGGCGCGTCCGCGGCCGGAACCCACACCGCGACGGCCGCTCTCGCCGGAACGAAGTCCGGCAACTACTCGCTCCCGACGGTCCACACGACCGACTTCACGATTGCTCCGGCGACGATGACGATCACGGTGGCGGGCACGAAGGTCGAGACGACCTACGACGGCACGGCGAAGACGGCGAGCGGGTATGCCGCGAACAGCGGGAGCGCGTTCTTCGACGCCTCGAAGGTCGTGTTCACCGGCACGGCGTCGACGACCGAAACGGCCGCGGGCACGTATGCGATGGGCCTTGCGGCGTCGCAGTTCGGCTACGACGACGCGAACTTCGCGGACGTGACGTTCGACGTTGCCGACGGCGAGCTGAAGATCGCCAAGGCGGCGGTGACGGTGACGGCCGACGCCAAGTCGAAGGTCGCGGGCAACGCCGACCCGGCGCTGACGGCGACGGTCGAAGGGAAGCCGGCGGCCGGCGACGAGGTGGCCTACACGCTGGCCCGCGTCGCGGGCGAAGCGCCCGGCCCCTACGACATCGCGGTGACGCCCGGCACGAACCCGAACTACGACGTGACTGCGGTCAAGGGCACGTTCACGATCACGGGCGCGGCGGCCACGGTCTTCACCGTCGCCGACGGCGGCGCGACGACGAACACGGTCGGCTACTACGCGACGCTCGCCGACGCCGTCGCCGCCGCGATGAACGGCTGCACGGTGGCGCTTCTCGCCAACGTGAACGAGGCGATCGTCAACACGGCCGACAAGAACTTCGCCATCGACCTGAACGGCAAGACGTGGAGCTCGGACAGCGACGTCCTCGCGACGTCCGCCGGCACGATCACGATCAATGCCACCAACGGCGGCACCATGACGACCGAGGCGGCGCAGTGCTGCGCGGTCTGGGCCAAGGGCGGCGACGTCGTGATCAACGGCGGTACGTTCACCAGCAAGGACAACGAGGAAGCCACCGTCTACGTGAGCAACGCGGACAGCGTCGTCACGATCAACGGCGGCACCTTCGAGAACACGGATACCCGTCCGTACCGCTGGAAGACCTCCCTGCAGGCTCTGACCCTCAATGTCAAGAACGACCTGGAAGGCCGGCACCTCGTCGTCAATGGAGGCACGTTCATCGGCAACGATCCGCAGCTCGGCGACGACACGGCGGGCGGCACGTCCGCCCAGTCCTCCGTTGCGTTCGTCAGTCCCGGCTACGTCGCCATCGACGACGGATCCGGCCACTTCGTCGTCCAGCCCGGCTGGAACGTGACGTTCGACGCGAACGGCGGCTCGCCGGCGCCCGACGCGCAGCGCGTCGCGGCCGGCGGGACGGCGACCGAGCCGACCGGCGTGGCGAAGGCCAACCACTCGCTCCGCGCGTGGAGGCTGAACGGCGCCGACTTCGACTTCGACACCGTCCTCTCGGCCGACATCGAGCTCGTCGCCGACTGGGCGATCGACCAGTTCGACGTGATCTGGATCGCGGACGGCCGCCAGGTCGCCTCCAACCGCGTCGACTACGGCACGGTCACTTCGACGCTCAAGCCCGCCGATCCGACCAAGACCGGCGACGGCGCGCTCTACACCTTCGAGGGCTGGGGCGAAATCGCCGAGACCGTCACCGCCGACGCGACCTACACGGCCTCGTTCAAGACGTGGACGAAGGTCGCCGTTCCGGCGGCCGTCACGGGCCTCGTCTACGACGGCACTCTCCAGACCGGCGTCGCCGCTGGCGCAGGCTACGCGATCGCGGACAACACCGGCGTCAACGCGAGCAACTACGTCGCCACGGTCACGCTCGCCGACCCGGCCAACACGGTGTGGGCGGACGACACGGCCGCTCCCACGGCGACGACGAACGTGCCCGTCGCCTGGTCCATCGCCCGCGCGCAGGCCACGGTGACGGCGGTCAACGCCTCCAAGATCGCGGGCAACCCGGATCCGGCGTCGTTCACGGCGACGGAGACGGGCGTCGTGGAGGGCGATACGCTGGACTACACCGTCGCCCGCGTGGCGGGCGAAGCGGTCGGCTCCTACGACATCGAGGTGACGCTCGGCTCGAACCCGAACTACGACGTGACGGCGACGAAGGGCACGTTCACGATCACGGGCGCGGCGGCCGCGGTGATCACGGTCGCCGGCGACGTAGCCACGACGAACTACAGCGCGACGGTCACGGCGGCGCTGGAAGCGGCGCCGGGCGGCGCGACTGTGGTCGTCCTCGCGGACACCTGCGAGCGCGTCTACGCGACGGTGGACAACGACGTGACGCTCGACATCAACGGCCACACGATGACGTCGCCGGTCGACGACGTGATCGTGAAGAACGGGACGGGCACGCTGACGATCCGCGACACGGCCGCCACGCCGGGTCTCGTGAAGAGCACGGTCAACGGCGTCGATCTCGGCGTCGCGGTCTGGGCCCGCCAGGGCAAGGTCGTGGTCGAGAGCGGCGTGTTCGAGAACAACTCGAACTACGAGGCGACGCTCTACGTGAGCAACGGCGCCTACGCCGAGGTCAAGGGCGGGACGTTCCGCAACGTCGCCGAGGGCGAATACAACTGGCAGTCCGGCTGGGCGCCGGTCAACCTCAACGTCCAGAACGGCCACGCCGACAAGGCGAACGCGATCGTCGTGAGCGGCGGCACGTTCTCGGCCGATCCGATGCTCGGCGACGACAGCCTGAAGGGGGCCGGCAACTTCGTCGATCCGGCGTACTGTGCGCCCTCCGTGGGCGGCGTCTTCACGGTGGTGCCGCGCATCGACATCGCGCTCGCGACCGTCACCGTCGCCGACGACCTGGTCTACGACGGAACCGCCCGGACCGGCGTCGTCTCCGTCGTCTACGGCACGACCAACCTCGTCCTCGGAACGGACTACGTCGTGACCTACGCGGACAACGTCGCCGCCGGCACGGATACCGCCTCCGCGGTGCTGGTCGGTACGAACCTCTGGACCGGCACGGTCTCCACGAACTTCTCGATCGCGCAGAAGCCCGTGACCGTGAAGGCGGACAACCAGCTCGTCGTCTTCGGCGACCCCGAGGCGCCGCTCACGGTGACGGTCTCGGGCCTGGTCGAGGGCAAATCGACGAACCTGCTCTCGTGGACGGCTTCGCGCGAGCCCGGGAACGACGTCGGCACCTACGCGATCACGGTGACCGGCGCCGCGTCGCAGGGCAACTACGCCGTGACGTTCGCGGGCGGCACCTACACGATCGCCGCGGCCGGCACGATGACGCTGTACGTGGCCGGCTACGAGGGCGTCTACGACGGAGCGGCGCACTCCAACGCCGTCCAGGTCGTTCCCGCGGCGGGGACGACGCTCCGCTACAGCGTCGACGGCGGCGCGACCTGGGCGCTCGCGGCGCCGGCCCTCACGGGCGTCGGCAGGCTGGACGTCCTCGTCCAGGCGACCAACGCCAACTTCACCGCGGTTTCGACGAACGTCGTCCTCGCGATCACGAACCGCCCGGTCGTCGTCACCGCCGACAGCGCCACGAAGACGTACGACGGAACGGCGCTGACGAACGGCACCGCCACGGCGACCGGTCTCGTGGCGGGCCACGTGCTCGCGGGCGCGACGGTCGCGGGCAGCCGGACGGACGTCGGCTCGTCGGCCAACGTCCCTTCGGCGGCCGCGATCGAGGACGCGGCGGGCGCCGACGTGACCGCGAACTACGCGATCGCCTACGCGAACGGCACGCTGACGGTGACGCCCGCGGCGGTGACGGTGACGGCCGACGCCAAGTCGAAGGTCGCGGGCAACGCCGACCCGGCGCTGACGGCGACGGTCGAAGGCAAGCCGGCGGCCGGCGTCGAGGTGGCCTACACGCTGGCCCGCGTCGAGGGCGAAGCGCCCGGCACCTACGACATCGAGGTGACGCCCGGCACGAACCCGAACTACGACGTGACGGCGGTCAAGGGCACGTTCACGATCACCGACGCGGCGGCCGCGGTGATCACGGTCGCCGGCGACGTTGCCACGACGACCTACTACGCGACCCTGACCAACGCCGTCGCTGCGGCCGTCCACGCCGGCGACGTCGTGAAGCTGCTCGCCGACGTGGAGGTCGACAATTTCCTCAGGATTCCCGCGACGTCCGACATCGTGCTCGACTTGAACGGCCACGAACTGACCGAGAGCGCGTCGTTCCCCAACCTCTACCCAATCATCGCCAACTTCGGTTCGCTCGTGATCACGAACGGAACCATCACGACGGTGGCCGGCATCCAGAACAACGGGACGCTCGTCCTCGAGGAAGGCCAGTACAACCAGGTTGACAGGAACGACGTCCAGTTCGTCAACATGAAGGGTGCCAACTCGCCCACCGTGACGATCAACGGCGGCACGTTCAACACGCTCGGCCCGGTGGTCCGGACCGACACGGCGAACTCCACCATCAACGTCCATGGCGGCACGCTCTATACCGCCGCGCAGGCCGTCATCTTCACGAAGGGTAACGCCGGCAAGGGCGGAACCACGATCGTCGTGGACGGCGGCACGCTGGCCTCGACGATCCCGGCCGGGGGCCTTGAAGCCGGCTACATCGCGACCGGCATCGCCCTCAACAACGACGACACGCTCACGTTCGGCGGCACGGCGACCCTCTCGGTCACCAACGGCGTCGGCATCCTCGTCCGCGCGGGCGAGGTCACGGTCAACGGCGGCGTCATCGAGTCCGTCGGCAACGTGAGCGGCCGGGGCATGGGCGACAGCTCGACGGTCGTCCCGTCCGCGGCCATCGTCTACGACACGGCGTCCGATTACCCCGGATACGCGGCGGGCGACGCCGTCACGATCAACGCCGGCACGATTCTGTCCGACACCGTGCCTTGCGTCCGCCAGGTCGCCGACGAGGGCGATGTGGCCGCGGTCCTGATTCCGACGACCTCCACCGCGCTCTTCTCCGACGCGGACGCCGAGGGCGTTCCCGCGGGCTACGCGCTCAAGGAGACGGGCGCGGGCACGGGCCTCTACTCGATCGCCAAGACCTACGTGGTCGTCTACGAGAACTACGACCACGCGGTGCTGCAGGTCACCACGAACTTCGTGGACGACGCCACGCCGGCCTATGCCGGCGACACGCCGGTCAAGCCGGCCGACGCGAACGGCGTCTACACGTTCGACGCTTGGTCGCCCGCGACGAACGCGACCGTCACCGCCGACGCGACCTACACGGCGACCTACACGACAGTCGCCGCCAAGGCCACGGTCTTCACGGTCGCCGACAACGGCGCGACGACCAACACGGTCGGCTGGTACGCGACGCTCGCGGACGCCGTCGCCGCCGCGACGAACGGCTGCACGGTTCTGCTGCTCGGCGACGTGACGCTCGACACCCGCGTCGAGCCGAACGCAGGCGCGAACACATCGATCGTCATCGACCTCGGAGGGAACACGATCGCCCGCACCGGCACGTCCGGAAACGGCAGCGCGTTCGACGTGAAGAGCGGCAACGTGCTGATCACGAACGGCGTCATCAACTGCACGCAGGACGACGCGGCCATCGCGGCGGACGGCGTCTACGCGATCACCTCGCGCTCCGGCTCGAACGTCACGCTCGCCGACCTGGCCATCACGGTCGACAGCGAGTGCGGCGCCTGCGCCTATCCGTTCGCCGGCTCGACGATGACCATCGAGAGCGGCACCTACGCGAACGTCACGACGACCCCGTACCGCTACAACGCGGCCATCACCGGCATGGCGGTCAACCAGCCGAACAACGCCACGCAGAACCTCGTCATCAAGGGCGGCTCGTTCTCGAAATACGACCCGCAGCTTGGCGACGACTCCGGCGCCATGACCGACTTCACGGCCGACGGCTACGTCGCCATCGCCGACGGCAGCGGCAACTGGGTCGTCCAGCCCGGCTGGAACGTGACGTTCGACGCGAACGGCGGCTCGCCGACGCCCGACGCGCAGCGCGTCGCGGCCGGCGGGACCGCGACCGAGCCGACCGGCGTTGCGAAGGCCAACCACTCGCTCCGCGCGTGGAGGCTGAACGGCGCCGACTTCGACTTCGACACCGTCCTCTCGGCCGACATCGAGCTCGTCGCCGACTGGGCGATCGACACGTTCGACGTGATCTGGATCGCGGACGGCCGCCAGGTCGCCTCCAACCGCGTCGACTGGGGCACGGTCACTTCGACGCTCAAGCCCGCCGATCCGACCAAGACCGGCGACGGCGCGCTCTACACCTTCGAGGGATGGGGCGAAATCGCCGAGACCGTCACCGCCGACGCGATCTACACGGCCTCGTTCAAGACGTGGACGAAGGTCGCCGTTCCGGCGGCCGTCACGGGCCTCGTCTACGACGGCACCCTCCAGACCGGCGTCGCCGCGGGCGCAGGCTACGCGATCGCGGACAACACCGGCGTCAACGCGAGCAACTACGTCGCCA
>JAFPUX010000338.1 GCA_017413145.1 Kiritimatiellia bacterium
CAGCGCGCCGTCGCGCAGGAGCCCCGCGGCGACCGCGAAAAGCGCGAGCGACACGAGAAACGCCGCGAACGTCTCGAACTTGCCGTGTCCGAAATCGTGGTCCTCGTCCGGCGGCCGCGAAGAAACGCGGACGAACAGGACGACGGCGGCGTCCGTCGCGAGGTCCGAGAGCGAATGCGCGGCGTCGGCGACGAGCGCGGAAGAGCGTCCGAAAACGCCGGCGGCGAGCTTGCCGGCGGCGAGGAGAGCGTTCACGAGCGCTCCGTCGAGCGTCACGCGCACGAGCTGGCGTTCGCGCGTCACGGCTCTTCGCACCACCGCAGGATTTTCAGCCCGTCTCCGGCATAGGCGATGCACCAGATGCGTCGCTCGACGTTGCCCTTGCGGCCGGTCGCGGTGATGCGGTAGTAGGACGAATTCACCGTGATGCGGTCCGCGACGGCGGAAGAGAGGCCGTCGACGCGGGCGAAGAGGTCGTCCACGCTCGAAAAGGGGTCCGGCTCGCCCTCGTCGTCGAGCGCCTCGCGCTCCTCCATGATCGCGCGGGCGAGGATGTCGTCCACGTCGGGCAGGGTGCGCAGCACGTCGTACGGTGCGCTCTGGATGTTCACCTTGCCGTCGCCGTAGGTCGTGAGCATGCTTTCGATGCCGGCGATGACGATGCCGTTGGTGTCGGAAAACCGGTTGAACGACGGACCCGAGGCTCCGCGGACCGAATCGTCGCCACCGAGTTCGGACGGGTCGAAGACGCCACCGGTGAGGAGCGTTTCGGAAAATCCCTTCACCAGGAGAAGTTCGCGCACGGTGTCGAACGGTCCGTTCTTCGCCTCGTAGGGCGGGTCGAGAAGCGAGTAGTAGTCCTCGGTCTCGGCGCCCTTGGGATTGGAGACGTCGTCCTCGTCCATCCAGTCGAGCACCGGGTCGACGATCCAGTCGAAGTATTCCTCCGGCACACCGGCGTTTCCGAGGATCGTTTCCCAGTCGTCGCGCGAAAGCAGGTTCACGTTGAGGCGCCCGGGCTCCGGCTCGATGTCGAGCACGACGAAGCCGTCGCCGACGGGCTCGACGAGGCCGACGAGAGCCTGCCCCTTCTTGAGGCGCTCCGCGGCGTCGTGCCAGCGGTCCTCGTCGTCCTCGACGTCCATCGCCGGGCCGCGGCCGGCGGCCCGTTCCATGAGCATCTTCGCGACTTCGACGCCGGATTCCGCGAGCCGCGTCGCGGCGGCCCGGTCGCGGAGATAGCGGGCGAACTGCATTTCCAGCCGCGCCTCGAACGACAGCGACATCACCAGCGTCGAAAGCACGACGACCACGAGGAGCGCGAGGACGAGCGCGGAGCCGCCGCAGCGCCCGTCCCGTTTCGCGCCTCCGCGCGCCGCCGTGCGTTCCGCCGCCAAGGGGGAAAGGTCAGTAGAGCCCCTTCACCTTGCCGGTGGCGGTGTCGACGTCGATGCGGCGGAACGCGGGGTCGGAGCCGGTGCCGGGCATGAGCTTGATGCCGCCCGCCACGGGGACGATGAAGCCCGCGCCGCAGTACGTCAGCACGTCGCGCACCGGGAGGCGCCAGCCGCGGGGGCGGCCGACCTTCGCCGGGTCGTGCGAGAGCGAGTACTGGGTCTTGGCCATGCAGACCGGGAGGTTCGCCATCGTCGGGTTGGCCTCGATCACGCGGAGCTTCTCCAGCGCCTCGGGCTCGTAGTCGACGCCGTCCGCGCCGTAGACCTCGCGGGCGACCTTCTCGATGCGGGTTTCGAGCGGCTCGTCGAGCGAGTAGAGGAACCGGAAGTCCGAGGGCTTCTCCGTGGCGGCGACGACCGCTTCCGCGAGCTCGCGCGCGCCCTCGCCGCCCTTTTCCCAGTGCTTCGAGACCGCGAAGAGGGCGCCCTCCTCCTCGGCGACGCGCTTCACGAGGTCCCACTCGGCCTTCGTGTCCGTGTAGAACGCGTTGAGGCAGACCACCGGCGTCGTGCCGGACTTCTTCACGATTTCGACGTGGGCGCGGAGGTTCTCGCAGCCCTTTTCGACGAGCGCGAGGTTTTCGCGCGTGTAGGCCTCGTCGAGCTTCGCGCCGGGCTTCACCTCGGGGCCGCCGCCGTGGAGCTTGAGGGAGCGGACGGTGGCGACGACGACCGCGGCGTCGGGCTTCATGCCGGTGGCGCGGCACTTGATGTTCCAGAACTTCTCGAAGCCGATGTCGGAGGCGAATCCGCTCTCCGTGACGAGGATCTCGCCGAGGCGGCTCGCGAGGCGGTCGGCGATCACCGAGCTCTGGCCGATCGCGATGTTGGCGAACGGGCCGGCGTGCACGAACACGGGCTGGCCCTCGAGCGTCTGCATGAGCGTCGGGTTGACGGCGCGGACCATCCACGCGGTCATCGCGCCGTCGACCTCGAGGTCGCGCGCGGTGACGGGCGCGCCGGAGCGCGACCACGCGACGACGATGCGGCCCATGCGCTCGCGCAGGTCCGCCAGGTCGCGCGAGACGGCGAGGATGGCCATGACCTCGGACGCGACGGTGATGTAGAAGCCGCTGTCCATCTGGTAGCCGTCCATCTTGCCGCCGCGGCCGATCTCGATGTTGCGCAGCGCCTGCGCGCAGAAGTCGATCGCCCAGCGCATGTTGATGCGCGCCGGGTCGATGTCGAGACGCTTGAGGTTGCGCTTCGCGAGCTTCTCGTCGTCGTAGTTGCGCTCGTGCTGCATGCGCGCGGTGAGGGCGGTCATGCAGAGGTTGTTCGCGTTGGTGATCGCGTCGATGTCGCCGGTGAGGCCGAGCGAGAGCGGCGCGAGCGGGAGGCACTGGGCGAGGCCGCCGCCGGCGGCGGAGCCCTTGATGTTGAACGTCGGGCCGCCGGAGGGCTGGCGGATCGTGGCGACGGGGTGGCGGCCGAGGACGCCGAGCCCTTCGACGAGGCCCATCGTCGTCGTCGTCTTGCCTTCGCCGAGCGGGGTCGGCGTCATCGCGGTGACGTCGACGTACTTGGCGCGCGGGGCGTCGGAGGGCGTGCGGGCGATGACGCTCTGCGCGTCGACCTTGCCGTAGCAGCGGCCGTAGGGGGAGAGTTCGTCGGGGCGGATGCCGAGGGCGGCGGCGACGTCGGCGACGGGCTTGAGTTCGGATTCGGCGGCTTCGGCGATCTGCCAGTCGGAGAGTTGGGTGGGATCGAGTTTCATGGGTGTTTCGGGGGTGGGTTTTTAACACAGAGCCACACGGAGCGGCGGGAGCGGCCAAGGGGTGGCTGAAGCGGTGATCGGGTTGTGGGCCGGGAAGAGTGTGGGGATGATTTTTGGGGGTTCTTAACACAGAGCCACACGGAGCGGCGGGAGCGGCCGAAAGATGGCTGAAGGAAGGGATCGGATCAATGGCCGGTTTTCAAAAAGCTTTCTTTTCGTGGTGGCAGAAAGAACCGAGAATGGCGCGAAGCGGTGTTGTCGGGTGCTCTCTGCCCACTGTGTGGCTCTGTGTTAGGGATTCGGGACGGGTATGGACTGGTTTTCTTCCGGGGAAAGGGCCAAGGGATTGAGGACGCGTTCGACGCCATCGGTCACGTATTTGCGTCCGAAGTTGACGACCAGCCCGAGCTTGCGGCCGCTCAACCGCAGGTAGGTCAGGCACTGGGCGGCGAACACGGGATTGTTGACGACCGCGGCTTTCGCTTCGACGACGATTTCGTCTTCGACGAGCAGGTCGATCCGCAGCGGATCGCCGAGCGTCTTGCCTTTGTAGACGATCGGACACGGAACCTCGCGGGCCACGCGGAGACCCATGCGCCGAAGCTCTTCGGCAAGCGCCTCCTTGTAGACGGACTCGAGAAGGCCGGGGCCGCCGAGCGTCTTGTGGACCTCGATGGCGGCGCCGATGATCTGGCGGGTCAGTTCGTTTTCGTGTTCGAGCATGTCGATTGGTTTCTTACACGGAGCCACACGGAGCGGCGGGAGCGGCCGAAAAGTGGCTGAAGGCTGGGGTCGGATCTATGGCCGGTTTTTCAAAACTTTCTCTTCATGTTGGCATGAAGCGCCGAGAATGGCGCGAAGCGGTGATTTCGGGAGCTCTTTGCCCTCTGTGTGGCTCCGTGTTAAGAAAATCCAAAACCTTTCTTTCTTGTTGGCATGAAGCGCCGAGAATGGCGCGAAGCGATGATGTCGGAAGCTCCCTGCCCTCTGTGTGGCTCCGTGTTAAAGGAGCGTCTCCATCGCCCGAGCAATGCGGAGCAGGCGAGGCTCCTCGAAGGGCGGGCAGACGATCTGGAGGCCGACGGGGAGGTCGAGGCCGGCGGTGCGGCCGCAGGGAATCGAGGCGCCGCAGAGGCCGGCGAGGTTGACCGGGACGGTGAACGCGTCGCAGAGGTAGGCCTGCAGCGGGTCGTTCACGGTCGAGTCGAGCTTGAAGGCCGGCGTCGGCGCGACGGGGCAGAAGATCGCGTCCACCTTCGCGAACGCGGCGTCGAAGTCGCGGCGCACGAGCGTCCGCACCTTGAGCGCGCGGTTGTAGTAGGCGTCGTAGTAGCCGCTCGAGAGCACCCACGTGCCGAGCAGGATGCGGCGCTTCACCTCCGGGCCGAAGCCGTTCGTGCGCGAGAGGTCGTAGAGCGACTGCAGCGAGCCGTCGGGGCCGACCTCGCGGCGCCCGTAGCGGACGCCGTCGAAGCGCGCGAGGTTCGCGCTCGCCTCGGCGGTGGCGACGATGTAGTAGACCGCGATCGCGTATTCGGTGTGCGGGAGCGAAATCTCCTCGACGCGCGCGCCGGCGGCGGCGGCCTTGTCGATCGCCGCGCGCACGAGCGCCATCACCTCGGGGTCGGTGCCCTCGACGAAGTATTCCTTCGGGACGCCGATGCGCAGCCCCTCGACCGAGGCGCCGGCGAGCGCGGCGCGGTAGTCGGGGACGGGGCGGTCGAGGCACGTCTGGTCGTGCGGGTCGGCGCCGGCGATGGCCCGCAGGAGGATCGCCGCGTCCTCGACGTCGCGCGTGATCGGGCCGACCTGGTCGAGCGACGAGGCGAACGCGGTGACGCCGTAGCGCGAGACGCGGCCGTAGCTGGGCTTGAGGCCGACGCAGCCGCAGAACGACGCGGGCTGGCGGATCGAGCCGCCGGTGTCGGTGCCGAGCGAGGCGAGCGCGAGTCCGCCGGCGACGGCGGCGGCGCTGCCGCCGGAGGAGCCGCCCGGGACGCGGTCCGGCGCGACGGGGTTGCG
>JAFPUX010000339.1 GCA_017413145.1 Kiritimatiellia bacterium
GCCGCGCCGGACGCGGCGCCGGGCGCGGGCGACGCGCTCGAGGAGGCGCTCGGGCGCGTGGAGAGCGGCGCGGAGGCGCCGTCGGAGGCGCTCGCGTCGCGCATCGTGAACCACATCTCGCCCGGGGACGTCGTCGTCCACCTCGAGCGCGGCATCGGGCGCTACCTCGGCCTTTCGGAGGTGCAGACCGCGAACGGGCGCGTGGAAATGCTCGCGCTCGAGTACGCGGGCGGCTCGAAGCTCTACGTGCCGCTCTCGCAGGCGCATCTCGTGTCGCGCTACACGGGCGTGGGCGACGCGCCGGTCAAGCTGCACTCGCTCTCCGGCAAGCGCTGGAGCGCGGAGAAGGCGCAGGCCGCGCAGGCCGTGCAGCGTCTCGCGCTCGGGATGCTGCAGCGGCAGGCGCGGCGGCAGACGACGCCCGGGCACGCGTTCGCGGCGGAGACGCCCTACTACGGCGAGTTCGAGGCGTCGTTCCCCTACGCGGAGACGCCGGGGCAGGCCGAATGCATCCGCGCGGTGCTCGCCGACATGCGCAGTTCGCACCCGATGGACCGGCTCGTGTGCGGCGACGCCGGCTACGGCAAGACCGAGGTCGCGCTGCGCGCCGCGTTCACCGCCGCCATGCAGGGCAAGCAGGTCGCCGTGCTCGTGCCGACGACCGTGCTCGCGCAGCAGCACTTCGAGACGTTCCGGGAGCGCTTCGCGCCGTATCCGCTCAAGGTCGCGCTGCACTCGCGCTTCGCGACGCCGGGCGAGCGTGCGGCAGCGCTGCGCGGCGCGGCGGACGGCACGGTCGACGTGCTCGTCGGCACGCACGGCATCCTCGCGGACGGCGTCCGCTTCAAGGACCTCGGGCTCGTCGTCGTGGACGAGGAGCAGCGCTTCGGCGTGGTCGACAAGGAGAAGCTCAAGGCGGTGTGCGAGACGGTCGACGTGCTCACGCTCAGCGCGACGCCCATCCCGCGCACGCTCTACCTCGGGCTCGTCGGCGCGCGCGACCTCTCGCTGCTGCGGACGCCGCCGCCGGGGCGCGTCGCGACCGAGACGCACGTCGTCGCGGACACGGACGAGACCGTGCGCGACGCGGTGCTCGCCGAGATCGGGCGCGGCGGGCAGGTCTTCTTCCTGCACAACCGCGTGATGACGATCCACCTCGTGCGTCAGCGCCTGGAGCGGCTCTTCCCCCACCTGCGCATCGCGGTCGGCCACGGGCGGCTGCGGCCGCGCGAGACGGAGCGCGTCGTGCGCGACTTCGCCGCGGGTCTCTACGACATCCTGCTCAGCACGACGATCGTCGAGAACGGCATCGACGTGCCGCGCGCGAACACGATCCTCGTCGACCGCGCGGACCGCTTCGGCATCGCGGACCTCTACCAGCTGCGCGGCCGCGTCGGGCGCGGCTCCGTGAAGGCGCAGGCCTACTTCCTCGTCCCGAAGGAGGCGGCGATCACGGCGGACGCCAAGGAGCGGCTCGAGGCGCTCGCCGCCGCGTCGCGCCTCGGCAGCGGCGTGTCGCTCGCGATGCGCGACCTCTCGATCCGCGGCGCGGGCAACCTGCTCGGCGCGGAGCAGAGCGGGCACATCGCGGCGGTCGGCTTCCAGCTCTACTGCCAGCTGCTGCGGCGCGCGGTGGCGCAGCTCCGGGGCGAGGCGCCGCCGACGTTCGTGAACGTCGAGACGGACCTGCCGTTCCTCGCGCTCGGGCCGAGCGCGGGGGAGGGCGGCTCGAGCGCGTTCCTGCCGTATTCCTACGTCGAGGACGACGCGCGCCGCATCGAGCTGCACCGGCGGCTGGCGGAATGCTCGTCGGAGGCGGAGCTGGACGCGCTTCGCGCCGAGACTCGCGACCGCTTCGGGCCGGTGCCGGCGCCGCTGGCGCGGCTCTTCCGCGTGGCGCGCATCCGCGTCCTCGCGGCCGAGCGCGGCGTGACGCGCATCTCGATGCGCGACGGCGCGCTGTTTCTCTACCGCGACGGCGTCCCGC
>JAFPUX010000340.1 GCA_017413145.1 Kiritimatiellia bacterium
CGGGCTCGCCCGCACCCCGCCACGCAAGCGTGAGAGGGGGACTAGAAGAGCAGCACCATCGTCGCGGCGGAGAGCTCCTCCACGACCCAGTGCGTGTAGCCGCCGGTCTGATACGTCCACTTGCCGATGGGCTTCACGCCCGTGAGCCCGAAGTCCTTGGCGGCGGCGTAGGCCGTCGTCTTTTCGGCGTCCGTCAGCGCCGTGACGTTCGCGTTTTCCCTCCATTCGTCCGCATGCTTCACGCCCGCGACGAGAACCCACGGGTCGCCGCCCTTCGGGTTGAGGGCGTCGGAGTCGATCGTCGCCGGCGGCGGGCCGCAGAACCAGACGACGCGCGCCTTCTTGCCGTAGCCGAGCGCGGCGCCGCCGATCTTCGTCAGCCCCTCGGGCAGCTTGATGTTGCCGACCTTCTCGTCGTCGACGAAGGCGTAGTAGGGCAGCTCCGTGATCTCGGAGAGCGAGAAGTCGAAGTCGCCGACGAGGGATTTTTGCCCGCGGAACGCCTTCTGCCCGAACGTCTTGAGCTTCGGCATGGTCGTCGGGGAGAACGTGAGGAGCGTCGGGCTGTTCTCGAACGAGGAGGCGGCGATAGTCTCGATGTTCGGGGAAAACGTGACGTTCTTGAGGGCGGTGCAGCGGTTGAACATGCCCTGCGCGGTCGTGAGGCAACTCGGCGCGACGAAATCCGTCATCGCCGTGCAGTCCTCGAACTGGTAGGAACCCGTGAGGTTCGTGACGCCGGGGAACGTGATCGTCCCGGTCAGCTTCTTGCAGCCCGTGAAGCAGTGGTCGCCGAGCGTCTTGAGCGACGCGGGGAACGTGAAATCAGTCAGTTCCAGAGCCGAGCAATTTCTGAAACCGTTGTAGGCGATGGTCTCGATGCCGTCATTGAACGTAACGCTCTTGAGACCGGAACAAGATTCGAAAGACTGCGATCCGATTGTCTTGAACCCCGACCCGAACACGACGTTGGTGAGCGTCGTGTCGTTCTTGAAGGTGTTGCCGTGCATCGTCTCGAACGAGTCCGGGAACCAGACCTCCGTGATCGGCTTGCCGCCCTCGAGGGCCCCGTTGTTCGACGCCTTGAGGACGACGCCGCAGTCGGCCGCGACGTTCCGCAGGTCCAGGACGCCCTCGCCGGCGACATAGGCGTTGCCGTTGTTGCCCGTGGCCTTGCAGAGGTTCCAGTTGTCGTCGGAATACCGGTAGACGCCGATCTTCCAGTTGCCGTCGGTGATGACGTGCGTACAGCCGGAGGGGACGCTCTCGGTGGAGAGCGACCAGGCGGCGGAGGCGGGCAGGGCGAGCGCGAGAAGCGCGAGGAGGGGAAGGAGGCGGTTCGTCTTCGGAGGTTAGAGGTGAGAGGTTAGAGTGACGAGTTTTCGATCGGCGGCGCGGGCCGGACCGTCGGAACAGGCAAGTATACTACACGAAACCCGCCCCGCGCGCAAGCGTCGCGCGCGGAGGCGCCGCGGGAAAGTTGCAGAATCAAATGAGGCGGCGGCGGGAGGGCGGCGGGAGGCGGCGGAAGAGCGGCCGGGGGGGGGGGGGGCCC
>JAFPUX010000341.1 GCA_017413145.1 Kiritimatiellia bacterium
CCGCCGCACGGTAGCAGCTCGAAGACGCCGACGCGGCCGACGTAGCCCTCGAGGCAGCGGTCGCAGCCGACGGCGCGCAGGACGCCCTCCGCGCCCGCGGCGCGGGCGACGACCTCCTCGGAGGGGAGGACGGACGGGTCGCCGAACGGCAGCATCCGCGCGCAGCGCGGGCAGGCGCGGCGGACGAGCCGCTGCGCGAGGACTCCGCGCAGGCACGAGGCAAGCAGGTAGGGCTCCACTCCCATGTCCACGAGGCGCATCACCGCGGACGGCGCATCGTTCGTGTGCAGCGTGGTGAAGACGAGGTGGCCGGTGAGCGAGGCGCGGACGGCGATCTCGGCCGTCTCCGCGTCGCGCGTCTCGCCGACGAGCACGACGTCCGGGTCCTGGCGCAGCACGTGGCGCAGGCCGCTCGCGAACGTGAGGCCGATCTTCGGCGCGACCTGGATCTGCGCGATGCCGGGGAGCCGGTATTCGACCGGGTCCTCGATCGTCATCACGTTGCGGCGCGTCGCATCGAGCGTGCCGAGCGCGGAGTAGAGCGTCGTGGTCTTGCCGGAGCCCGTGGGGCCGGAGACGACGACGATGCCGTTCGGCGCGGCGAGGAGCGCGGAGAAGCCGGCGCGCACGTCGTCCGGCATGCCGAGCTCGGCGAGCGGCAGCAGCGAATCGTCGCGGTTCAGGAGTCGCATCACGACGCGCTCGCCGTCCGCGACGGGAATCGTGGAGACGCGGATGTCGACCGCGCGGCCGCCGCCGGCGCGGACCTGCGTCATGCCGTCCTGCGGCAGGCGGTGCTCGGCGATGTCCATGCCGGCGAGGACCTTCACGCGCGAGACGAGCTGCGCGGCGAGCCCGCGCGGCGGGGGCGCCTGGTCGTAGAGCCGGCCGGAGAGGCGGAAGCGCACGCGCGCGCCGCCGTCGGGCGCCGGGTCGAAATGGACGTCCGACGCGCCGCGGCGGACGGCGTCCAGGAGCGTGTCGTTGAGGAAGCGCGCGACGGGCTCCGCGCTGTCGACGAGAAGGTCGCGCCCGGCGGCGTCCGCTCCGGCGGACGCCGCCGGGAGTGACGAGTGACGAGTGACGAGTGACGAATCGGGGTCGTCCGTTTGCGGGGGCTCTGCGTCCTGTCCGGCGCCGCGGGACTTGCCGGCGAACCAGGCCTCCTCGACGGCGCGGAGGATCTCCGCGCGCGGGGCGAAGGCGGGCTCGAGCGCGGCGCCGGCGGCGAGCGAGGCCTGCTGCACGAGGCCGAGCGCGGCCGTGCCGGGCATGAGCAGGACCGCGCGGCCGTCCGGCAGGCGGGCGGGCAGCACGGCCTGTTCGCGCGCCCACGTGACGGGGACGGACGCGATCAGCGCGGGGTCGAAGAGCTCCGCGCCGACGCGCGGGACGTAGGGGACGCCGAACGATTCGGCTTCGGCGGCGAGGGGGTCGGTCGTGTTCATGCGGCGTCTTCCTTCCGGGCGGCGCGGAGCCAGCGGACGAGGAGCAGGACGAAGGCGGCGGCGCCGGCGAGGCCGGTCGCGAGGGCTCGTCCCGGGAACTTCACGCGGAGCTCGACCGAGACGCGTCCGGCCGGCACCTCGACCGCGAAAGCGTAGCCGTTGGCGGAATGCACCGCGGCGGGCTCGCCGTTCACGAGGGCTTCAAGCGGGCGGTTGCCGAAGCGGCGCGCGCGGATCAGCAGGACGCCGGGCTCCTTCGGCTCGGCCCGGACGTGCGCCGCGAGCCAGTCGCTTGCGGCTGGGGCGCCGTCCTCCGCCCATTGCGCGGGTTCGGGCGCGAGGTCCGAGCGGTGCGTCTCCAACCCCGCCACGGCGATTTCTCGCGCGGGGTCGAAACCCTTGTCCTTCCACGCGGCGAGCGCGGGGTCGAAGCCCTCTTCGACACCCCGCCACGAATGGTAGACGGCGAGCGCGGGCGTGAGGAGCGTCGGCTCGAGGAGCGCGACCTGGCCTTCGGCCGGGGACGCGGCCTGGCCGAGCCGGAAGCCGGCGCCGGGCAGCATCTTGTAGAGGCGCTTCGGCGTCGCGAGCCCGGACTGCGCGAAGTAGCGCGCGACGTCCGTCGGCGCGAGCACGGCGGCCGTCCCCCAGAACGCCCACGTGCGGCGGAAGTCGTCGCCGAAGCCGATCAGCGCCTTGACGCGTTGCGAGTCCGGCCCTTCGCCCATGAGCGGGTCGCGGCAACCCAGCCCCGCGTTCTCCATCGCGGAGAGGAACGGCAGCTGGATCGAAGAAACGGGGCGCTGCCCGGTGAGGAAGAGATACGAGAAACCGTAGCCCTCCGGGTCGCGCTGGCTTTGGACGTAGTCCGCCGGGAGCGGCTTCTCGAAGCGCGGGGCGGCGTTTTCGACTTGCACGTAGGGTTTGGCGGCGAGCGCGAGGTCGACCGCGAGGACCGCGGCGAGGATCCACCCCGCCACGACGCCGAACGCCGCCTTGCGCGGGCCGCGCAGGAACGTCGCGGCGCCGGCGAACCCCGCCACGAGCGCGAGCAGCCACG
>JAFPUX010000342.1 GCA_017413145.1 Kiritimatiellia bacterium
GCGCTCGCCGCCGGCGCCGTCGTCATCGCCGGCTGCGCCTCCGGCGCGCCGTCGCGCCGCTCCGACGCATCGCCGCACGTCCTCGTCGTCGGCGAGAGAGTCCGGACCGTCGCGCCCGGCGAAACCATCACCGTGCCGCAGCCGGTCCCGCCGGCGCGCCAGTGGTACCTCGTTGATGACGAAGGGCTGTGGCAATGGCTTGGCATCCAGGCCCCAAACCGGACCTTCGTCACGAACGACGATCAGCGCGTCACCCTCCGGAGGCGTCAATGAAAGACGCGCTCTACATGGCCGCATGCATCGCCGGCGGAATTGCGCTGACGCTTCTCTTCTGGCACTTCTTCCCGCCCGTCCTCGATTTCACCTCGCTTCCCTCGGAGCATCACCCGTTCACGGAGACCCCATCCCATGATTGACAGCTACGACCGCCCCCCGCTCGGCTCCTGGCGCGACCTCTTTCTCGCGCTCGTCTGCCTGCTCGTCATCGCCCTTTTCGCCTTCGGATGCGAAGACGGACATCATCACTCTTCGGACGCCGCCGCACCCCGGGTGTCCAACAATTCCGACTCCGCCGCAGTCGTTCCGGGCGTTTCCGGAACCGGCGGAGCCGCCGCGGCGGCGTCCGATCCCCTCCCTCCCGGCGCGGTGCGCTGGTGCTACGGCGGATTCGACGGCTCCCGCGCGCAGCACGACGCCCGCTGCCGGATTTCCTCGCTCCGCGTCACGAACCCATCCGGCCTCTCGCTACGCTGGGGCTCCGGCATCCCGGGCGACTGGGCGAAGGACCAGAACGGGCTCGTGATTTTCGCCTTGTTCTTCCAGGCCGGCGACGGATCGTGGAAGGGGGGAAAGATCGACTGGATCAACGCCGCGCGCTCGACCCGCGACCTCAAGAACCCCGCCGCGGGATACGGCGGCTGGAACTGGGGCGAATACCTCGCCGCGAAGAAGCACGCCGCCGTCGTCGTATCGGCCGACGGCAGGCAACGCTCCAACTGGATTTTCGACTGAGGGGACGGCCAGACATGGCGATCGATCCGACGAACCAGCGCAAGCACGACTTCGCCGTGGGCGAGGTCTCCTCGTCCGAGCTCTCGGCCGCGCTGAAGGAGGACGTGGTGGACGTCCTGGGGCGCACGCTCGCCTCGACGAACGGGATGACGACGGAGGAGAAGATCCAGGCGACGACGCAGAACCAGTTCGACATGATGCGGCTCTTCGCGCTGCAGCTCGTGGCGACGGGGCGGCGCGTGACGAGCTGGAAGGACGTGATCATCAAGTGCCGGTGGCAACTCTGCCTGGCGCTCGGCACCGTGGCGGCGATGCTCGTGTACCGCCCGGAGCTGGCGGCGATGGTGGAAACGCTCGCGGCGGGGAGGTAGAAAATGGCGAACGACTGGAAAATCGACGACGGGCGCCGCCTCGGCGCCGACGCCATGGCGGCGCTCGTCGCCGCGTCGGAGGAAACCGTGGAGCGCATGGAGGAGGCCGGCGTCTTCGTCCGCGCCGCCGAGGCGCGCCGCATCCGCTCGTGCGTGTGGAGCGGGCAGACGATCGACGAGCGGATGATGGGCGAGGAGGCGTTTCCGTTCAAGGGCGCGAGCGATCTGCGGGTCCGCACGGCGGACCGCGCGGTGCGCCTCCGCGTCGCCGAAGCCGTCACGGCGCTTCTCCGGGCGCAGCTCTCCTTCGGGACCGACGTCGACCCCTCGCTCGCGCTTTCCCTTTCGCAGCTCTGGCGGCGCTCGCTCCAGGGCGAGCTTGCGCTGCCGTGGTTCGTCGAGATGTCGCTCCTCGCGCTCTACGTCTGGGGCGGGGGCCGCACGGCGGCCGGCATCTGGATCGGCTGGGACGCCGCCACCGAGTGGTCCCCGCGGGACTACACCGCCGACGAGCTCGCCGCGGCGCTCCAGGAGCGCGGCGTCGATCCGGACA
>JAFPUX010000343.1 GCA_017413145.1 Kiritimatiellia bacterium
CTCGCCGCCGCGCGCGAAGCGCGGATGCGGCTCGCGCAGGCGTCCCGGGAAGCTTCCAAGCGTCCGCCGCAGGGCGCGCCCTCCGATTTCTTCGCCGCCGTCCGGCCCGCCGCGGAGGAAACGTCCGCGCGGCCCGTCGCCGGCGCCGCGCTCGAACTGCGGACGGCGGCGCTGTCGTGGAATTCCGCTTCCGCGGACGCCCTGTCGCGCGGAATCGCCGCCGCCGAAGCGGCCGGCCACAAGCTCGCCGCCGCGGAAATCGACCCGGCCCGGCCGGTCGGAAACGTGCGCGCGAAACTCGTCTTCGAAACGCTCGTCCCCTCCCAATCCAACACGCCATGATCGATCTGAGAATGAAGGGCCCGACCGTCCGGCTGGGCGTCATCGGGCTCGGCGGCCGCGGCCGCGACCACGCGCGGCGCCTCGCCGCGATGCCCGACGTGAAGATCGTCGCGATCTGCGACAACTGGCAGCCCCACCTGGACAAGGCCTTCGCGGACCTTTGGACCGGGCCGCATGCCATCTACCCGAAGCAACGGGCGCCGAAGGGGACGTTGCGGTACGAGGAGGTGCTCGCCCGCAAGGACCTCGACGCGATCTGCGTCTTCACGTCGTGGGAAACGCACATGCGCATCGCGATGGACGCGATGCTCGCCGGCTTCCCCGTCTGCATGGAGATCGGCGCAGGCCAGTCGCTCGAGGAGTGCTACGAACTCTGCCGCACGAGCGAGCGCACGGGCATGCCCGTGATGCCGCTCGAGAACTGCTGCTACGACCGCCGCGAGCTGGCGCTCCTCAACATGGTCAAGCAGGGCGTCTTCGGCGAGCTCGTCCACTGCCAGGGCGGCTACGAACACGACCTGCGCGACGAGGTCGGCAACGGCGACCGCAGCCACCACTACCGCCAGCCGCACTTCCTGCTGCGCAACGGAGAGCTCTACCCGACGCACGAGATGGGCCCCATCGCCAAGTACCTCGGCATCAACCGCGGCAACCGCATCCTCACGCTCTCCGCGATGGCGTCGAAGGCGCGCGGCCTGCACGCATGGCTGGAAAAGAACCGCCCCGATCTGGCCGGCCGCGCCGTGAACGAGGCCGACGTCGTCACGTCGATGCTCAAGTGCGCGAACGGCGAGACGATCCTCCTCACGCACGACTGCTCGCTCCCGCGCCCCTATTCGCGCGGCGGCCGCGTCCAGGGCACGAACGGCCTCTGGCAGGAGGACGGCAACCTCATCTACCTCGAGGGCCGCACGAAGATCGACAAGAACGACTGGATGCACTCCTTCGAGCCCGCCGAGCCCTACCTCAAGGCATACGCGCATCCGCTCTGGACGGCCTACGAGGAGATGGAACGGCGGCTCGTCGTCGGCGGCCACGGCGGCATGGACTGGCTCGTCGAGCGCGCGTGGATCGAGAGCGTCCAGACCGGCACCGAGCCGCCGCTGGACTGCTACGACGCCGCCACGTGGATGTCGATCACGGTCCTTTCCGAGCAGTCGATCGCCATGGGCGGCGCGCCGCAGGCGATGCCGGACTACACGCGCGGCTCGTGGATGACCCGCGGCCCGTCCAAGTGCATCGAGACCTGGACGCTCGACGCGATCCCCGCTTCGGCGGAGAAGCCCGCCCGCAAACGCGCCGCGAAGAAATAGCCGGCGCGCCGCCTCGGCGGCGCCGGGAAGACCGGCACTCGGTCCGGCGACGGTCCGTCTCCCGCGCGCGGGCTTGCTTTCCGCGCGCGAAAGCGGTATCCTTCCGCGCCATCGCAACGCACGCAAGGGACACGACCATGCACCCCTACCGCACCCACACCTGCAACGAGCTCCGCGTCGAGGACGCGGGCAAGACCGCCCGCCTCTCCGGCTGGGTCTACCACAAGCGCGACCACGGCGGCATCCTCTTCCTCGACCTGCGCGACCACTACGGCCGCACGCAGGTCGTCGTCCACCCGAGCCGTTCGTTCTTCCAGGAGGCGACCGACCTGCGCCTGGAGAGCGTCGTCACGGTGACCGGCCAGGTCGTCGCGCGCGGCGAGAGCGAGATCAACCCCGACATCGACACCGGCAAGGTCGAGCTCGTCGCGGACGAGTTCGTCGTCGAGAGCGCCGCGGACCAGACGCCGATCTACCTCGGCGGCGACGGCAACGACACTGCCGGCGAGGACCTCCGCCTCAAGTACCGCTACCTCGACCTGCGCCGCGAGTCGCTCCACGCGAACATCGTCCTGCGCTCGAAGGTGATCTCGTTCCTGCGCCGCCGCATGGAGGACCTCGGCTTCCGCGAATACCAGACGCCGATCCTCACGTCGTCCTCGCCCGAGGGCGCGCGCGACTTCCTCGTCCCGAGCCGCATCCACCCCGGCGAGTTCTACGCGCTCCCGCAGGCGCCGCAGATCTACAAGCAGCTGCTCATGGTCGCCGGCTTCGACCGCTACTTCCAGATCGCGCCGTGCTTCCGCGACGAGGACGCGCGCGCCGACCGCTCGCCCGGCGAGTTCTACCAGCTCGACATGGAGATGAGCTACGCGACGCAGGACGACGTCTTCGCCGTGATGGAGGACGTCATCCCCGCGACGTTCCGCGAGTTCGCCCCCGCCGGCACGAAGGTCGACGGCGCGCCGTTCGTCCGCATCCCCTACCGCGAGTCGATGATGAAGTACGGCACGGACAAGCCGGACCTCCGGAACCCGCTCGAGTGGATCGACATGTCCGCGTTCTTCGCCAAGGCCGGCTTCAAGGCGTTCGCCTCGACCGTCGAGAAGGGCGGCCTCGTGAAGGGCCTGCTCGTGAAGGGGGCGGTGAAGCAGTCCCGCACGTGGTTCGACAAGCGCGAGCACAACGTGAAGGAGAACGGCGGCAAGGGCCTCGGCTACATCACCTGGACGAACGAGGGCGAGCTCAAGGGCCCGATCGCGAAGTTCCTCACGCCCGAGCAGCTCGAGGAGATGAAGGCGCTCGCGAAGATGGAGAAGGGCGACGCGCTCTTCTTCATGGCCGCGCCGGTCGCCGAGTGCCAC
>JAFPUX010000344.1 GCA_017413145.1 Kiritimatiellia bacterium
ACGCGGCCGCGCCGGCGAAGAGCAGCGAGAAGAGGACCGCGGCGGCGGCCGTCAGGCGCGTCGCGCGGACGGCGCGCGCGGCGCGTCCGTTCTCCTCCGAGGAAAGGTTCCGCCGCAGCGAGTCGAGCGAATCGAGCCGGCCGGCGTGGACGTAGCTCTGGACCATGGCGTCGAGCGCCATGCCGTCCAGGTCGCCGCGGCCCGAGCGCTTCGCGTCGGCGCGCACGTCGCGGCGCAGCGCCGCCCAGAGCGCGTCGGCGTCCGTCGTCTCGGGGTAGTAGGTGTAGTAGTAGCTCGGGACCGGGACGAGCCGCCCGTCGGCCGTGCGGGCCATGCGGGGGTTGCCCTTCGCGTCGGTCTCGTACTTGCCCGTCGGCAGGCCGGTCTTCGGATCGAGGGAGGCGGACGGGACTCCGAACGGCGTGCGGACCGCGATCCATTTGCCCTGGAAGGCGTTCGGGACGCCGCCGACGGGGAATTCGTCGCCCGGGTTGCACGCGAGGACCGCCGCGGAGGAATCGCCGGCGAGGCCGGTGGGGGAGAGCGGGACGTGCTTCTCGAAGCCGGGCTGGCCGGGCTTGGAGCCGAGGGAGGCGAAGAGGCCGAGCAGCACGAGCGGGACGCCGAGCAGCGCGAAGTCGCGGAACAGCGGCACGTCCTGCAGCAGGACCACGAGGACGAGCGGGACGACCAGGAAGAGGATCACCTGGTAGTTCGTGATGCCGAAGCCGAAGACGAACGCGGTCAACACGAGCAGGCGCGCGGACGGCCGGTGCATCCACCGGTAGACCAGCAGCAGCAGCAGCATGAGGAAGAACGCGTTGAAGCTGTAGACTTCCACGATCGTGCTCTGCGACCACATGACGGGCGAGAAGGCGAAGACGAGCGCGCTGGCGACGCCGGCGGTCCAGGACGCGAGCGGGACGAAGCGCGCGTCGTCCGCGTCGTCCGCGTCGCCGCGGCGGCGGAAGCCGAGCAGGTCGGCGGCCGAACGCGAGACGAGCATCGCGGCGATGCCGGTCGCGAGCGCGCCCCAGAACGCGGACATGACGGCGATGGCCCACGCGGGGTTGGGCTGGCCGCGGAACGTCACCCACGAGAGCAGGCGGGCGAAGATCCACGCGCAGACGGTCCACGAGGGATACCCCGGCGGGTGCGGCACGCCCATGTAGTCGCCGGCGACGGCGAGCTCGCCGCAGTCCTCGAGCGTGACGGACGGTGCGCAGGTGAAGAAGTAGACGAGGAACGACACGAGCGTGCCGGTCCAGAAGGCGGCCCAGTCGGGGCGCCGGAAGAAGCGCTTGGTTTCGGTGTTCATTTCGCGGAATCCTTTTTCCGGACCGGATCGATCCGGATCTTCCCGTCCCCCTTCGGCGGCCAGGCGTCCTTCGCGCCGGCCTCGGGTTTCTTCGTCGCTGGTTTCGCCGCCGCGGGTTTTGCCGTCGCGGGTTTCGCCGCGGGTTTCTTCGTTCCGGGTTTCTTCGTCGCGGGTTTCGCCGTCCCGGGTTTCTTCTGCAGGGGGCGGGAATGCGGCGTGATGCGGTATTTCGGCTTTTTCGGACGGAGAACGGGGGCGTCCCCTTCCGTGAGCGGGACGAGTTCCGGATCGGAGCCGGCGGACGCGCCCGCCTTGGACGCGGGACGGCGGACCGCGGTCGGCGAGGCCGCCCGGTTCGCGCCGCCGGCGGCGGGG